>JASEGU010000003.1 GCA_030017835.1 Actinomycetota bacterium
GCAGCATCATGCCGGCATAGGGCGCGCGGGGACGCTGTTTACGGTGTCTCCCTTTCCTTGAGGTCTTTGGCGCCAATCCCTTTGTTTGTAGTCTGTTCTTTACCCATGTATAGCTCCGTTGGCCGCTATGTTCCCTGCGATACCAACTATAAAAATGTTTGACGGCAAATCCTCTATACCGGTTGCTATACAGGTCAGATAAGGCCATAATCTCATCCACCGGCGCGCATCGGTGTGATACCTGCCCTAATCGCCTATCAGAAAGGCCACCCGTCCCCTCATCCTCATACCGAACCAGATAACGCCGAAATGTACGGGCACAGACACCAAGTAAAATCGCCGCCTCTTCCTGGGTTAAACTCCCCTTCTTCCATCCTTTATATGTTTCCTCAAATCTCATCTTCAAAGCCTCCTGTAGTATCTCCGTTCGTCTCATGTATGACCTCCTTTCTATAGTCATACATTCTAATCAATAACCGGACAATTTATGTGCTACAGATGAGGACAGTTTATTTGCTCGTGACACTCGTGACACATTAACTTGTCAGTTAAAAATCGATGTGTTATACTGCGCACTGTTTTAACAATATGGGAGGAAATTTTGGCAAATATTAAATCTCAAATCAAAAGGGCTCGGCAGGCTGAGGTGAGACACAAGAGGAATAAGGATGCCAAGTCAGCACTGAAAACCCTGATTAAAAAGTTCAACGTGGCGGTTGATAAAGAGGATAAGACCTTGGCAGAGACCTCGCTCAAGAACGCAGTAAAGGCTCTCGATAAGTCGGTTTCAAGGGGAATAATCCACAAGAACAATGCCGCAAACAAGAAATCCGGTTTGTCCAGGCGTTTTTCGGCAATGCCCGAGAAGGTAGCGCCCAAGGTTGAAGAGAAGGTTGAGGAGACCGCGGTAGAGACCCCGGCCGAAGAGAAGACAGCAAAGAAGACGACCGCAAAGAAGGCGGTTGTCAAGAAGGTTGAAGACAAGAAAGACGCAAAGAAGCCAGCTCCTAAAAAGCCGGCTGCCAAGAAGACTGAATAGACAGAGAAGGATTTACATGTTTTAGGGGTGCTAGCCTTTGGCTAGCACCCCTGATTTTTTTGACCTTGATTAGTCGCGTTATGCTCCCGTCTCCTTGACCTTCTTCTTCTCAACAAACCTTATATATACCCTCCAACCCAGATAGCCAAGGAGGACGAAGGGCATGAGAGTGCCGATCATGACTATAAGGAAGCCCACGATACCTATCAGGTTCTTGGAGACGGCCCTTAAGGCATCGGCGATCCGAAAGTCGAAGATGGGCTGGGTTATCGATCTTGGCTCCGTAAGATCCAAGGTTATGGTCGCCATGGCAATATTTCTATCAAGATAATCGAGTTGACCTTTGATCGACTCGATCTCTCCTCTCACCCTGGTCAGAGCCTCTTCTATCTTGACCATATCCTCAACCGTCTTGGCCGCATTCAATATCTCAAGATAGCGCTGCTCCTGCCTTTCGTAATTGCCAAGTCTAGCCGTAAGATCTATGTGCTCTTCGCTGACTTCGGCCAGGGTCTCCTGCTCGGACTCTATCCTGCCCAGTTCTTTCAGCTCGATCACGGCCGCTTCGAAATTTTCGGCGGCAACCTTGATGATAATGTTTCCAGAAAGCGAGATCTCCTCTCCGCCTCCCCCCTCTCTGAGCAGGACGGGATAGTCGTCTTCATTGGAATAGATGTTTGAGCTTAAGGTATAGCCGCCAAACTTCTTGGCCACCTCATCAATCTTGCGAAAGCTCTCCCTAAGATCATCCACCGCCATCTCGATGAACTTGTTCTTTATGACCAGCCTATCGCTTGAAGAGAGCCCCTCTCCTTCAAGGAGAGCGGGTAAAGCCGGCTCATCCCCGGCAAGCTTGGCTGACTCCTCTTGAAAAGCCTCAGGTGCGGGCAGATCCCCGGCCATCCTCTGTGAATCATCGATAAATACCCCGCTCTCACTCTCGGCAAACCAGTAATTTAGAGACCCAAAGAGAACCGGGGTGATTATCGCGCCGGCGATGGCCGCAACCAGTAAAAATGTCTTCCAATCCCTCTCGATTCTGATTCTCATATCACACATCCTTTCCATCGTTTCGTCGATTTGACGATGGAAGCAGAGTGGGTGTTCCAATTTCTACTCAACTCTCTTCGATTATCTTTTCTATCAACATCTCGAGGATGAGATCTGCCGCCTTCTTACCGCTCTTGAGCTCAACATCGGCAGCAAGAAGGTGGGAGTGGACTCTGGTTAGTTCGCCAAAGGAGAATCTTTTGCTCTGTTTCTCATATCTTAAGACCACGAAGGGGGGGAGTTTTAGGGCGGCCGCAAGACCTGAGCGGGCCAAGGCCCGCCTCTCCAGAAGGACCTTGGTCTTTAGGATCAGTCTGAATTGACGCAGAATCATATGAAAGAGATAGGAGGGGGCCTGACCTTGGGCGATCAGAGTCCTTAAAACCGTAAATGATTCCGTCTTTTTTCGCTCGCCTATGAGTTCAACCAGTTCAAATACGCTCATCTCAAACGACTTGGTTATGAGCGGCTTAAGACCGGAGAGAGATATCTCCTTTTTGCCCATGTTATAGAGGAGGACTTTTTCTATCTCACCGCTTAACACCATAAGATCGTTATCGACATTGGAGCAGAGATATTGTGCGGCCTCAAGACTTACTTTCGCCCCCTTATCCAAAAACCTCTTCTTGACCCAGTCCGGAAGCTCGGAGCGGCTTGGGGGCTTATATTCAAAGGCGTAGCCCAATCTATCCGCGAGCTTGTAGAGTCGACTTCTCTTGTCGAACTTCTCAGCCATAAGGACCAGATAGGTCGATTCCATGGGATTTTCAATGTAGGATAAGACCTCGTCGCTAACTTCCAGACGGTCGGCCTGATCGACCAGGACAAGACGATTGGCCGAAAATAGAGAGCCACTATTTAGGGCCTGGAGAAGGTGGTCCGGAGCTACCTCGCCCCCCCGCAACATCTCAAAATCGATCTTCGAGCTGGCCTCTTCGTCCAGCCTCTCCTTCAGCCTTCCTATCGCCTCCTCCAAGAGCAGGCGCTCCTTACTGTAAATCAAAAAGACCGGTTTTATCTCCTTCTTGTTCTTCTTGGCCAAGGCCTCTCCACCAACCATTCTTGCTCATTAGTCCTAGGGGAATAATATTAAGCGAAGTCAGCGCCCCTTCTCAACCCTTATTGCAAAATCGCTAAGCCTTACGGTCACATCACCGTCCCGATCGGTCCGGTATATGTCTACCCCAAGGCTCTCAAGCTCAAGGAGGGCCTCCTTGTCTGGATGATTGAACCGGTTATTGGCTCCGACTGAGATCACGGCCACTTTTGGATCGACAAGCTCTAAGAACTCGATCAGAGAGCCGTCTGCGCTGCCGTGGTGTGCGACCTTGTATACATCACTTTTTACATTCAACCCCGCCCTTATCATCTCAGCTTGGCCCCCTTCCTCGATGTCTCCAGTAAATAACACCCTCATCCCGCTTAAGTCAAGCATTACGACCATCGAGTCGTCATTTGGGTTTAAGCTCGCCTCCTCATCATCTCGATCCGGAGTCAAAACCTCGACCTTGATCTCCTCTCCAAGCAGGATCTCATCGCCCCTTGCGCCATCTTTGTGCTCTATGCCCCTCTTTTTTACGACCGTTAAGAAGTCGAGATATGATGCTGAATACGACTCCTTTTTGGAATCCAGCACCAGACCGACTTCGTAGTCGTCAATAACTCCAAAGAGACCTTCCATGTGATCCTCGTGTGGATGGCTCAGGATTATCAGATCCAACTTGCGTACTCTCATCTTTCTTAAGCGCTCGCTTAGGGCTCCGTAATTGCCGCCACCGTCTATCAGGATCGTCTCTCCGCTCTCGCCAAGGACGAGGGCGGAGTCCCCTTGACCTACGTCAAAAAATGTCACAGACGGCCCGCTAGGTGCAAAATGAAGTGCGATCACCTGGATTGATATCGTAATGGTCAGGGTCACCAGGCCCGCATAGATGATTTTTTTCATGTTCAACTTTGCCCCTTTTCTTCTCAGGAGCTCCAAGATCACCATCGCAACCAGATAATAGAGGATGATGATCCAGAGCGAAGGCTCCGTTGCTGAGATATTCATACCCGGAAGTGATGAGAAGAGACGGACAAGGGCGAGCATCAGATCGATCAAGATGGCTGCAACCTTATAAACCGGCCAGGCCAAGATGGGTGAGATCAGAAAGAGCAGAGAGGCGATAAGGCCTAAAAATAGTATGGGGGCCAAGATCGGGGTGATGATGAGATTTGCAGCCGGGGTTAAGATGAAGAACTCCTTGAAATATTTGATTAAGAGCGGAAAGACTAAAATTTGGGCGCCAACCGTTACTGCCAAGGACTTGTCAAGCCATTTAAAGCCGGTATCACAAAACCCCTCGATAATTGGAGAGATGAGGATTATCCCCAGGGTGGCCAGAAAAGAGAGCTGGAAACCAACATTGAAAATCGAGAGCGGACTGAAGGTCAAGATTAAAATAGCGGCCAGCGACATGGCCGAAAGAGAATTCTTCTCCCTCCCAAGATACCATCCGATATATCCGAGGATCAGCATGACGGCCGCCCGGATAAGTGACGGAGCCGGGCCGACCAGAAAAGCATAAAATCCAACTCCCAAGATAGCGAATAGATGTTTTAACCGGCCGGAAAATCTTGAAAAGAGTAGAAAGAGAAGGGCTCCGATAATCCCGACATGAAGACCAGATACGGCCAATACGTGGGCTACGCCGGCGTCTGAAAAATCCTCTCTGACCTTAGCCGGTATCTCAGATCGCTTGCCAAAGAGAAGGCCGCTCAATACCGCCGACTCCTCCTTGGTCAAAGCCGATTTGGAGCCGTCGATCAATCGTCTTTTGAAAGTTTCAAGTCTGCCGCTGCTGCTCTCTCTATGTATTATATCTTGTGGGGAGATCAAAAAGATGGTGGCTACATGACGCTTCAAAAGATAATCTCGGTAATCAAATGATGTGCCCACCACCTCACTTGGGCGATACGGTTTGCCCGAAAAGATTATCCTCTCCCCATCTTTGAGATCTAGCCCCTCCCCCTGGATCTCCACCCTCGTCCGCTCAGAGGTTCTGTAAAAACCCCCATCAAATGAGACGGCTTCCACTTCTATCTCAAGAGAAGACCCATCACCTGACCTTTTCGGAGCCGATGTTATCTTGCCGGAAACCTGAGCCTCCCTCTTCTCATTAGCGAGCCTGGGCAAAATGCCGTTTTCCACGCGAGCTATCTGAAGGCTCATCGCAAGAGCGCCAAGGATTAAGGAGATCAAGATGATAAGAATGCTATTTGCTCCCGATCGTTGAGACCATCGAAAGAGCAGAATTGGGAATGTTAAAAAAACAAAAGGGATGATGATCTTTAAATCGAGTCTGAAGTGGTAGGTTAAGCTGAGACCCAAAATCTGAAATGCGGCAAAAAGGAAAAGGGGTGGGATCTTAGGTCTCAATAGACCGAGACCTCGTCCTTGAGTGATTCGAACTTCTTCTCACCGATCCCCTTCACCTTCAGAAGATCTTCGGCTCTTTGAAATGGACCATTATCATTGCGATATTCTACGATCCGCTCTGCGATCGTCGGACCTATGCCGGTAAGTTTTTCAAGCTCATCCGATGTCGCCTGGTTGATATTTATCAAACTATTTTCGATAAAATTAGAGCCCGTGAAGGGTTGGGCGGCCAATCTCTCATCAATCGTCGGGATGTAGACCCTCTGGCCATCTACCAGTTTTGCTGCAAGATTGAGTGAATTTAAATCGGCATCAGCCCTGGCTCCCCCAGCCTTGTCTATGGCGTCCTTAACCCTGTCTCCTTCAAGGCAAGTATAGACATCCTCTGCGTTAACCGCGCCGCAGACGTGAATGACTATCTCTTTTTCTGCGGCCTCCTGAGCCTCACCCTCCGCAAGCATATCATACTCCTTGAATTCTACCCTTTTTGGCTTTGACGATTTCTGGACGATCAGTATGCCCCCAAAAAGAATGACGGACAGAAGGATGAGACCGGCCAACTGCCTATTACTAAAGATTGAAGCCTCTTTTATTCGTTGGAGCAACTCTTTAAGCTCTTCCAAAAGGACCACTCTTCGTTTTATATGACTATCTTCTGCACATGATAATCTATTCTATAACTAGAAAATAAACCCTTCTAATTTTAGAGCAAAATGATATGTTTTTAAATCGAATTATTTTAGCTATAAAGATTGGCCTGTGCTGAAGGAATGATTTAGAGATAGTCCAAAGAGGCCTTAAAATTAGGGGCGGGTAAAGAGCTTTTTGGCGAGATTGAAGTCTTCGATCGTGTCTATCTCAACCCATCTGAGACCGGTTATATCAAGAGCTAAAAAAACCTCTCCCGCCTCTATCAGGCGTTCGTAAGCCGCTTCATAGTAGGCGTTAAGGTTGGATGGATCTTCCATCATCGTTTCAAGCTCATGGAAGAGATTGCGAGAAGTTGAAGCATCTATCCTCTCTATCCCTATCGATTCACCAATCGCCTTTTTAGGGTCGACCTCTTTGCCGACCCTTGTGACCTTGCCAGTTTGATCGGCTTCCACCTTGACCTCCTCTTGACCCAGATGGATATCCCCGTCAACTAAAAGAATGTTTGCTCCACCTGCTTCAAGCAAACGAGCAAGAACCCGTTCTTCAAATATGACGTCCGCATCGAACTTAAGAAAGCTTGATCCCGCAAGATGGCTTTTGGCGAGCATGAGAGAATAGGCGGTATTGGTCTCGGCGTATCTGGCGTTCTCGATTATCTCTATCTCGATATCATAAGGCTTATCATGTACTAGCTTCTCTATGTTATCCTTGAGATAGCCGGTTACAACCACGACTTCATCGATTCCAGCTCCGATAATGCCGCCTAGCATCCTCTCAAGGATCGCCCTTCCATTTATCTCTATCAAGCTCTTTGGTCTATCATCGGTGAGAGGCCTAATTCTCGAGCCGACTCCGGCCGCAAGGATCACAGCTTTCAAGTTATCGCCCAATCCAACTCCCAGTCGCATATCGTAAGCTTTACTTGCGCATCGGATCCAAAAGCCCGTCCTTGGCCCTCAATATCTGGCTCCCCCTCTGAAATAGTCTAAAAAACGCGATTAAGACCTGACTTGCAGCCAGAAGTATAAGGGCAATCTTAAGTCTATTGATAAGGGCGAAGAAGGCTGTAAAAATCGCAAATTCGGCCTCGTCGACCAGTATTATGCTTGCGTTTTTCTTGAAGAATAGTTTTATCTGGCCGCCAAGACTTGCCCTCAACTCTTTCCGCTCGGCCAGGGTCTCCTTGAAAAGCTCTTCTTGCCTAAGGGCGGAGGCCTTAAGGTAGGCTTCGTCCCTCATGGCCTCACTCAAGACGGTCTCGAGCTTTATGTAATAGCGAAAATTGAAGAAGAAGCAAGCGGTGAAGCCGAGAAAGACCCAGAGGACATCGTCATATCTAATATATTGTGAGATAGAAAGAGAGATGGTTATCACGTAGATTTTTAAGACATCGACGACCTTATCGAGGTAATTTCCAATATGACTCGAAAGCCCCCTCGCCCTTGCAATCTGGCCATCGAGCTGGTCTCCAATATAGCCGAGGACCAAGAGAAGGGCTGCCAGTTGGAGGCGACCGGAGAAGTTCAAGAAGAGAAACATCGATCCGATGACGTATATGATAAATGATAGTATGGTCACAACATTTGGAGTCAGCCAGCCGATCTTGACAGCAGCGGGAAGTATCAAACTGGTCAGAGGATACCCGTAATTATCGGCCCAATTACCGAAGCAAGCTGGTTTTGCGGCTTCTTTTAGCCTTCTCTTCAGCTCGGCCCGCTCGGTTTCGTTAACCATCCAAGCTATACCAGATTCTCCAAGCCGGCTGAATCTATCTCCTCTTGACCTGGGGAAGATGGGACCGAGAGATCGGGAAACATGAATACTTGGAGTATCTCTCCCAGAGCCTCAAGAAAATAATCGATATCATTCAGGCTCAGCTCGCCTATGCTGCCGACTTGAAACACCTTTTCTTTAAGGGGGCCCTTGCCGCCATAGATGACGATTCCCCTATCTTTAAGGTTATCCTTTAAGTCATTAAACTCGATATAATCCGGCATCTTGACGGTAGTCACAACCGATGACATCCGACTCTCGTCTATCAAAAGCTGAAGATTCAACCTTTTCAGTCCCGCCCTAAGTCTTTTGGCAAGTGCGGCCGTGTGCAGCCTTCTTTGGGCTACCCCTTGGGTCAGAATATTCTCAAGAGCGACATCAAGGGCAAAAAAGAGGTTAACCGCGGGAGTATTTGGCGTCTGAAGATGACCCGCAAGAAAACGATAGTGCTTATAAAGGCTGAGGTAAGAGGTCTTGGACTTGACCTCCTTGAGTTTCTCGAATTCAGCCTTCTTGCCAAGGACAAACGAGAGACCGGGGAGCGAGGAGATCGCCTTGGAAGATGATCCGGAAAGAAAATCGATGCCGGACTTCTCCACGTCAATCTCATCGCCGCCTGCGCTGCTGACCGCATCGACGATGAACATCTTCCCATGGTTCTTGCAGATTTTGCCTATTGACTCGATGGGATTTAGCATCCCGGTGCTGGTCTCATGATGAACCATCGCAACGATATCCACCTGGCCCTTTGCAACACAGGACTCGATGACCTCGGTATCCAGCGGTTCGCCCCAACAGAATTTAAGCTGGACGGTCTGCTCGTTATGTATTTTAGATATCTTATATAGCCGCTCGCCGAACTCACCGTTGGAGAGGATGAGTATCCTCTTCTCACCGACGACCGAGGAGAGGATGGATTCATTGGCTGCGCTTCCCGATCCGGTCAAAAAGACCACCCGATAGAGAGATTCATCTTCCATCTCAAACAGGTCAAGCAACCTGCTTTCGACGCTTGATAGAAGATGAGAGAATTCGGCCTCACGATGACAGATGTCCTGAAATATAGTTGCCCGCTTCACATTATCTGCCACATTTACAGGACCGGGATTGAATAGGATCTCTCTTTTTTGTCTCTTTTTCGTTTTATCGATAAAGGTCTGCTTCATCTCTATCTGCCCCTAACTTAAATTAAAATCGTGTCTATACAAAGAGCTTTTAGGATAGGTTAACAATTCGTTAATTGTCAAGCAGGTGACCGAGATCCTGAGCCACCCCCAGAAGCGTCGGACTGCCAACGTTTACCGCCATCACATCGGCCACCCCTCCGGTCACAGCTCCGCTCGGATCTCCCGCCCAAGCGAGGCCCGTGGTCAGGAAGAGGGCGGCCATCATGAAAATAAAGGTCCTGACCGCCGCCCTCTTCATAAACCTAATGGCACCGCCGTTTGAAAAATTTAAAAAACTTCCCAATTTGATCACCCCCGTAAAATTTGGATTTGAGCTACTTGGCTCTAATGACTATGGTAAGGCCGCTCGGTTTCACTGATGTTATCTTGAGGTTAAATGTATGTTAACTTGCCATCAGTCCGCTTGCGTTGGCAAATCTAAATAAAAGAATTAGAATACGAAGGGCTAAGAGCCGCTCAAAACAGCTTGGGCAAAGATTTTTTGGAGGACACTTGCGACTTAAAACTTTCTGGATTCTAATCATCCTGGCCCTTACCATCTCTTCTTTCCTCTTTTTTTGGGAGGGGAGGACTTCGATCCCGGGCCAGGGCGACATGAAAAGCGAAGCACTCAAAAGAAAGAGCTACCAAGACCTTCCTGAGATACCGGTCTTGGCCTATCACGGCGTTCAGGTTGAAAATGTAAGGATAAAGAACTACGACACCATCGCAGAAGATAAGCTGGAAGAGCACTTCAAATACATATCTCAAAACTTCGAGCCCATCACAGTGGACGAGCTCTTGGCCTACTACCGCCTGGAGCTGGAATTTACAGAAAAGAGGCCGATTCTCATATTCTTCGACGACGGCCTAAGATCAGTTTATGAATACGCCTTCCCCTTAGCAAAAGAATACGGCGTCGAATTCACCGTCGCTTATCTGCCAAGCGGACGTGAGCCCTATCCGATCGATGGCAAAATGACTTGGCAGGAGCTTGGGGAGATGAAGGAGTCCGGTCTGGTCGAGGTGGCCAGCCACTCTTTCGATCACTTCGATTTGACCTCGCTTGCTCAAGACGAGTTGCGATATCAGCTCACCGCCTCAAAGAGGATCATCGAGAAGAACCTGGGCCCGTGCTCGCATCTAGTCGCCCCTTACGGCAAATCGGATGAGAGGGTGAGACAAATCGCCCGTGAAGTTGGCTATAGGTCTCTCTTCGTCCATGGCCGGACCGTCATCGAAGATGATTCCCTCTTCGATCCCTTCGTGATAAAACGAATAGCAGTCTCATCCGATTACGGGGATAAGGATTTATCCAAGCTGAAATAGATGAGCTCTAGGAGAGTTTTTGAGACTCCTGGATATCGAGTACGGCCGCCTGTAATATCAGTTGGAAGCCGAAGACTAGAAGGACCAGAACGATGAGGAGCGTGCCAACCGGAGTCGGCTTGGGGTTGAAAATAGACCTTAGCCATAGGTAGATGCTGGAAAATAGCCCCATGGTAAAAAGGATTGAGCCAGGTATCATGAAGAGGGCGACCGGCGAAAAATTCCTTAGGATATGCTTGGCATAGAACCTTCGCCAGTAGCGATGAAAGAGCAGAAACGGGAATGTTAGACCAGTTTTGAAGATACTCACACCCGACTTCTCTTCCCCATAAATGGATGGAATAGCAACGTCCTTCACCCGAAAATCATAGACATTTAGTGCGATCAAGAGGTCGTTTTCAAAAAAATAGCCGGGATGTAATTTATCCAGAGATATCTCTTCCAAGCACTTAAGCTTGACGGCAAAGAAGCCGTTTTGAGAGTCGAAGATATTCCAGTAACCGGAGACTATTTTCGTCAAAAGGGTCAGGATCAGGTTGCCCAATAGTCTGACTTTTGGCATCCTCTCCAAATCGTGCCCCTTCAAAAACCTGTTACCCTTGGCATAATCGTAATCCCCCTCGATCAGGGGAGACAATAGATCTTCGAGCCGCTCAAGGGGCATCTGCCCATCGCCATCTATCTTGACGACTATCTCGACATCTCGGTGAGACTTTATAATCTCCTTGAATCCGGTCGTGGTCGCACCGCCGACTCCCAGATTCTTTGGCGTCTTAAGCGACTTTATCTTTGGATTTGAGGCGGCCAGCTCCTCGATCATCCTCAATGTGCCATCGCTGCTCGAATCATCGACCGCAAAGACGTTGTCGAAGAAGTCGGGAATCGAGCCCAAAACCTCTGCGATAAAGCTCTCCTCATTATGGGCCGGAACAACGGCCGCGATCTTCTTTCCCTTATACATCTTCAAAGCTCCAAGCGCGATGAATGACCTCGGCCGCAGTCAGCGACAGAAGCGGTATTATGCAATAGACGAATCTAGTCTCGGCCATGAAGGGAAGTAGCCCGGCCGTAAAGACCAAGAGAATCAAGGAGATCATCCTCAAATTCTTGGCTTTTGGGCTCATCGCTACGCCGACCCAGCCCAAGATTACTATCATATAGTGGTCGAATATCACGGAGCGATACATATTTTTATCCTGCGTAACCCAAGGAGCCTCAAACATCCTCCAGAACTTGCCCCAGGTGAACCACTTGAAGTAGAGGAGAGGTTGTTCTTTGAAGCCCTTGGCTATCGCCTTGACGGCATAACCGGTCATCGTCTCGCCCGCCGGCTCTTCTTTGATGAACTCCTTATAGGTGGGGCAGCGATGCCGATATTCTGACCCCAGTTCATAATGGTATGGATCGACTCCTGAAAGAAGCGGATCGCCGCCGTGAGTTGAGAACGGAGCCGGCGTGCCCAGAATAAGGGCATTCCTTGCAACCCAAGGCAGCATTATCAGAGAGAATCCGATCAAGGTGATCGCAAATGACCTGACCAGACCCTCCCTGTTTGTGGTGAACCAACTGTAGGCGAAGGGGACGATCAGTACGATGAAGGTGCTCGGCCTTGACAGGACGGCCAAGCCGAAAAGGATTCCCGTCAAGAAAAAGAGCCTTTTATCCCTCTTGTCTAGCGCCACCATCTGGTAATATATATAGCCGATGAAGAGGAATGTGGACAAAGATTCGGTAAGCAGAAATATCGGTCCCCGGAGGAAGGACGGGTGCAGGGCGAGCAGAATTGCGGCCATAAGACCGACCTTCTCGCACGATATACGTTTTCCTAAGAGGAAAGTGAAATAGAGAGTGAACGCGCCAAGGATGGCTTGAAAGATGCGGATGAAGAGATGGGGACCGCCCGCTTTGTTGGCATATCCGCTTATCCAGTAAATCAAGGTTAAGAAGAGCGGGTAAGTTGGGGTGACAAAAGCATTCGGGCTCTCGGAGGCGTAGCCATAAATCCCCTTATTTATGAGCTGCTTTGCCATCATTTCATAATGGATGGCATCGGGAGTGGCATAGATAGGCATATCGCCGAAGTTGACAATGGAGTTAATCGTGATAAAAAGATAAATTAATATTATGAACAGTAAGGCTAATTGATAAGGTCTCTTTTTCAATCCCAAACCCACTTGAAGAGGTTTTTTCATTGTGTCTTATAGCTTATGGCAACCAGGATGGTCCCGAGTAGGATCACAAATATTCCAATCCCTCGCGTTACTGGGATGCTCTCTTTGAGGAAGAGCCAGGAAACTAAGATGACGCCCATGTACGCCAGGATCACGAAGGGATAGGCATAACTCAAATCGACTTTTGACAGAGCGATCATCCAGAGCATGGCTCCGGCCGCATAGAGAATGAATCCTATCAAAACATCAATCGTTTTGAACGATGTAAAGAGTTTAGACAAGACCGCGATGGGACCGTCGAGAGCGATCTCACCGATCTTGTTCATCCCGATTTTTAAGAATAATTGCCCAAAGACCGCAAAGATCGAACTCAGAGAGACCGATAGTAGGGCCTCTATAGTGCTTCTATCCATAAACACCCGCTTAAATCTTGACTTCGTTTCAAAACAGAAGTCTATAATAACCATTATCCTCGGTCAAGCAGACCCTGGTCATTATCTCTTCTTGAAGACTGAAGGCGTGGTGACTCCCGCCAAATACGCTAAAAAAGAATACGATTGCGACCTAATTTAAGATGATGCTTCCAAAGAGGATTTGGGCATCGAATGAATTTAAGCCGCCCCAATGTCCTTATTGATCAGTTTGAAGCTTGAGCGATGGCAAAGGCTCGATCACTTAATGACGGCGAGGATCTTCTTGAACATGTCCCCTTCGGCCACCTTTAAGAGTTCGAAGAGGGCCGTCTCCACGCTCGTTATGTTTGAGCCCGCCGCCTTCAGGCTCTCTAAAGCTATCATCTTATTTTCGAGCTTTCTCGATGAGGTGGCATCGAAGGCAACTTGAACTTCATAGCCCGCCTCCTTCAAATCCCGCGCGGTCTGATAGACACAAACGTGAGCTTCGATCCCACAGATAAGGGCGGTCTTTCTATCAAGCGCCTTGATCGTCCTCATGAAATCCTGATTGCCGCAGCAGCTGAACGAGAGCTTTACGATGGGCTCCTCGCCATCAAGGACCTCTGCGACAGGTTGAGCGGTTGGGCCAAGACCGTTTGGATTCTGCTCGAGCCATACAATTGGAAGACCTAGAACCTTGGCCCCCTTGACGAGTCTTACCACGTTATCAAGGACTCCTTGAGAATCGTGCATGGCCCTAAGCAGCTTTTCTTGGACATCTATCAGAACTAAAAATGTCTCATCTGTGTTGATCATTTCGCTTGCAGCCTTTTAATAAGTCTATTTTTTAACCGGATTCATTCAGACGATCGGCCCGACGCCCGAGACCGGCCAGTAGCGATAGAAGACTTTGCTGGTTACGTATTCGAGAGAGATCGGCCCAAAAGACCTGCTATCCATGCTATTCCTGCGATTGTCTCCCAGCACGAATACCTCGTTCTCCCCGATTGTTGCCGGACCATAATTGGTAGAATCGAAGTACTCAACGTATGGTTCACTCAAGAGCTCGCCGTTCAGGTAGGTATCTCCGTCTATTATTTGAACCGTCTCGCCGGCCAAAGCTATAACCCTTTTGACAAGATTCTTAGAGCCGTCGGGGGCTTTAAGAATGACGATGTCTCCCCTTTCAATCGAGCTGAACTGGTAGGTGATCTTGCTCACAAAGACCTTGTCGTTATCATGCAGAGTCGGCTCCATCGAGTGCTGCTCGATTATGGTAGCCTCCACAACAAAGAGGCGGATGATGAGCGAGAGCAGGACTGCGATAATTACTATGAGCACCGTCTCTTTGACCAGAGTTATAAAACCGGAGGGTCTCTTAACTTCGGCGCTTCTTACGGTTTTTTCGTTTTTGAAAGCAAACTCTTCGGCACTCTCTTTTATCTCTTCATCCATCTACTTCACAACCAGATTAATAATTTTTTTGGGAACTACTATCACCTTGACTACCTCTTTGTCTTTTATAAACTCACTAAGCCTTTCACTGGTCAAAGCCAGTCTCTTCATCTCCTCTTCATCGACATCGGCAGGGGCGGTTACCCTATCTCTGACCTTACCGTTGACTTGAAGGATTATCGTTAACTCGTCGGCCTTTGCCAAATCGGGATCATAGGCCGGCCAAGCTCTTAAGTGAATGCTCCCCTCCCCACCACCGGCCTCGAAGAGCTCGTCGGCCAGATGAGGAGCGAAGGGAGAGAGAAGAAGAAGCAGACCTTCGGTGACCGCCGAGATGGTCTCAACCTCTGCCCCTCTTGAGCCCCCATCATCATAATGCTTATAATTCGCATTTACCAGTTCCATTATGGCGCTTATGGCCGTGTTTAAATTGAATCGCTCTATATCGCCGGTGACCTTTTTTATGCTTATGTGGAGAGCCCTTAATAGTTCTTTGTCCGACTCATCGGCCAGGGCCTTCGAGCCTGCCGAGGTCGCTTCAATATTTCTCATAACTATGCGATAAAGTCTATTTAAGAAGCGGTACGCACCCTGAACGCCTTGATCGCTCCAATCGAGTTCCTTCTCTGGCGGGGAGGCAAAGAGGATAAATAGTCTTGCCGTATCGGCCCCATACCGCTCTATTATTTCTCTAGGATCGACGACGTTCCCTTTGGATTTTGACATCTTGGCCCCGTCCTTGATGACCATGCCTTGGGTTAAAAGGTTTTTGAACGGCTCGCCGACATCAATGAGGCCTATGTCTCTCATGACCTTGGTGAAAAATCTGGAATAGAGAAGATGTAAGATGGCATGCTCGATACCGCCGATATATTGATCGACCGGCATCCAGTAGGCGGCAGCCTCCTTGTCGAAGGGGGCGACATCATCTTTAGGGCTCACATATCTTAGAAAATACCACGAGGAACAGGTGAAAGTATCCATGGTATCGGTCTCGCGTCTTCCTTCTCCACCACACTTGGGGCAGGAGACATTCAAAAATCCTTCATGCTTGGCCAAGGGCGAGCCGCCCTTTTCGCTTATCACAACATCCTCGGGAAGGATTACGGGAAGGTCCTCCTCCTTTACGGCAACCGCTCCGCAGCGCTCGCAGTGGATTATCGGTATCGGGTTTCCCCAATAGCGCTGGCGGGAGATGAGCCAATCTTTAAGCCTGTAGTTCACGGCTGACTTGCCCTTCTTTTGGCCTTCAAGCTCCTCTACGATGGCCCTTTTTGCGGCATCGCTCTCAAGACCGGTGAAGCGGGCCGAATTTACCAGAAAGCCATTGCCGCTGAAGGCCTCTCTCATTTGAGCCCCGTCTTTTGGGGCGGCCCCCTTCTCCTCGGCGACGACCTCTCTTATCGCAAGGTCATACTTTTTGGCAAAGGCAAAATCGCGCTCGTCGTGAGCCGGCACCGCCATGACGGCCCCGGTTCCGTAATCCATCAGGACGTAATCGGCAAGCCAGATCGGAACCCTCTTGCCATTTACTGGATTTATTATGTATGAGCCAGTAAAGACACCCCTCTTTTCGATCTCAGCAGAAGTCCTGTCTATCTCACTCACCGCAGCCAAGCTTTTTCGAAATTCATCCACGGCCGCTTTGCGGCCTGAGTCCATCTCGAGCTCATCTACCAGGGGATGCTCGGGAGCCAAAAGAAAGAAGGTGCAGCCAAAGAGGGTATCTGGACGGGTGGTAAAGACCGTGACGGTCTTGCCGCTTTCCAAGGTGAAGTCGACCATAGCCCCTTCGCTGCGGCCGATCCAGTTCTCCTGCATCACCTTGACTTTTTCGGGCCAGCCGCCGAGCTCTCCAAGGTCATCTAGGAGTTCTTTGGCATAGTCGCATATCTTGAAGAACCACTGTTTGAGTTCCCTCTTAACTACCTGGGTTGAGCATCTCCAGCAGCCGCCCCCCTCAACCTGCTCATTGGCAAGAACCGTCTCGCAGGATGGGCACCAATTTACATTGGCTTTCTTCTGGTAAGCGAGCCCCTTTTCAAAAAATTTCAAAAAGAGCCATTGGCCCCAGCGGTAATATTCGGGGCTACAGGTGATTATCTCCCGGTCCCAGTCATAGCTTAAGCCAAGTCTCTTCAGTTGGCCCCTCATCGTTTCGATATTTTGATAGGTCCAGTCCTTGGGATGGACACCCCGCTCGATGGCGGCATTTTCGGCCGGCATACCGAAGGCATCGTAGCCGATGGGATGGAGGACGTTAAAGCCGCGCATCCTGTTATAGCGGGCCAGAACGTCGCCTATAGAATAGTTTCTGACGTGGCCCATGTGGATATTGCCCGAAGGATAGGGGAACATCTCCAGAATATATTTCTTCTCTTTGGCAGAGTCGGCTTTGGACCGGTAGATACCGAGCTCCTCCCACCTCTTCTGCCATTTCGCCTCGACCGAGGTAAAATCGTATCTCTCCGTGCTCATCTCTCTGCCGCCCCTAAAGTTAAGAGGCCTTTCGTCCCTTGGGACGAAAGGCCTCTTCGCGTTTTGATCCAGCTTGCAAAATTGGTGGAGATGGAGGGAATTGAACCCTCGACCTCCTCCACGCCAAGGAGGCGCTCTCCCCCTGAGCTACATCCCCAAATTTGCCTTTAAATTACGCGATCAAAGATCGTTAACGCAAAGATTCTATCATACCTCTCGCTTTGGGCCTTCGGACCTTTTGGGACCCCGCATCTGCCCAGAGCCGGCTTTAAGTATAAATTTTACCGATCAACTTAGCGCCGGATCTTCAATTGCGTCGTAATTATATAGATGAAGATGGCTCAAGTCAATGGCGTAAAAGGGAGTTTGACTCAACCTATCCCTTCGACCTCGAGGCTTGGAGCGTCCTTAAAGAGCCGCTCTATGCAGTAGTAATCCCTAAGTCCTTCAGTAAAGATATGGATTACCACGCTGCCATAATCCATCAAGACCCAGCCAGCCTCGCCATCGCCTTCGATGCCGATCGGTTTGACCTTTTCCTCTATCAGTTCGTCCTTAATGGCTTGAACCAAGGAATCGAGTTGGCGGGATGATTTGGCGCTTAAAATCAGGAAGTAATCAAAGATAGAGAAGAGGTCGCGCATGTCTAAAAGCATGATATTCTCGGCCTTCTTCTGCCAGGCAGCATTGGCCGCCTTCTTGGCTATCTCGATTGGATCCAGAATCTTACTCCTTGTGTTTTAAGATACTCTATTGAGTCTCTGGCTTGTAATCATGACCTATGACGACTAAAACGTCGGCGATATCTTGAGTGACCGGTTTCTTGACTATTTTGCCGACTTTTAGAATCTCCAAGATCCTCTGGGGAGCCTCACTACCCTGGCCATAGTCCCAAACTTCCGTCTCTTTATAATCGAAGTTATCGGCATTTTTGCTTCTAATTACCTCAAATCCTCCGTTTATGAGCTTGCTTGCCGCATCGGCCGCAACTCCGGGAATGCCCGAGCCATTATAGACCATGACGCTGATCTTGGCCACCCGCTCCACTTTTATACCCCAGATCCGCTCGATCAAGCCTTCCAGCTCATCATCAATGGGCTCGAAGTAGCTCTCGTTGCCGACCACGTAGCTCTTTACCGGCAGAGGTACTATGCCGATATCATCAAAGCTCCTGGTCTTGGTTATAAGTGAGTCTATTTTGGTCTTATCCGCCTCGGAGAGATCGCTGCCGATATCCTTGTCGAAGATGCCCTCGAATTGATCTGTCAAGATCGTCTGGTAATCGGCCGCCTTCAATTTGACAAAACCCGTTATTTTTACGCCCAGAAGGTCTTGAATGGCTCCGATGGCCTTCGACTCGTCCCCTAAGGTTATTACGTCGCTAAGCCTTTTAAAACCTAGTGGCGGAACGGCAACGAAGGTATCCTTCGGTATTGAGATTCCGTTGACAGATTCCTCCGAGAAGTCGAGAGAGAGGACCGTGGCGCCATCTATCAGCTCTTTGCCAGATTCGCTGTTGATCCCAAGAACCAAGACTATCGTCCTCTTGGGATCGTCATCCAGCTTTCTAGAGCTCGGGGTCACGGTATCGTCCGACTTCGAGGAGAAGGGATTTATGTTGGAGAAGAAGAGAACAACTTTTTCGGGCAACTCCTTGGCAGGCTCGGGGAGCTGGCCGTCAAAGACGGTAAAGAAGACGCTAAGAAGGGCGGCCATTAATATGAGGAACATAAATAACCTCTTATTCCTCCTTTTTTTGGCGAGCCTTCTGCTTAACCTTATCCCATTACTCGAGATGATCTTCCGCTTTTTGATAATTGGAGCCAATTCCACACCTCAAAGGATCGTGGATGAATTAATTTGCCCGTCTTCAATAGATAATTTAGGGAGTGCTTACATGCCGTCTCAAAGACGTCAATAATATCCTTGCCCTGATAGTTGCGAATCTCTTCAACTCCCTCATATGATCTAGTTTTCTCTATCTTGTCAGCTATATATATTAGCATATCGAGGCGGCTCATGGGCACATCGGCGATCGTATGGCTGGCTATGGCCCTTAGGATCTCCTCATCGCCGATGGCAAGCTCCTTCCTGGCTATATGCGCGCCGACCGGGCCATGCAGCAAGTGGGGTTCCATCTCATCAAAGTCTGATAAATCATATCCCATCAACCTGGCCCTTTCGATCAGATCTTCTCCTTTTAAGTCCTTGGCAAGATCGTGCATTAGGGCGGCCACTGCCGCCTTCTCTTCGTTTACGCCAAATTCATAAGCCAGCCTTACGGCCTCATCCTTCACCCTTAAGGAGTGACTTAAGATATCCTCGCTAAGAAAGCCTTTTAGCCTCTGAATCATCTCCTTTTGGCCGACTCCTCTCCCCGTCATCCGTAAAAACCCGACTTTAAGATGTAGTTGGCCACCCCTTCCGGCAAGAGATACCTTATGGGGTGGAACTTCTTAACCCGCTCTCTTATATCCGTAGATGAGATGGCAAGGGCCGGTATCTCCATGATATCGATTCTTGGCCGCCTCGGCTCTACATCCCGGCCTTGATAGGGAAGGACGTGAAGCTCTTCGAACTTCTTTAGACAATAGCCGGGCCGAGTCGCCGCGATGAACCGGCACATCTCAGCGATCTTGCGATCGTCTTTCCAGGTGATTATCTCAAGTATCGCATCGGCACCGGTTATGAAAAAGAGCTCGACCTCGCTCCCGAATACCTTTTTAAAATGCCTTATGGTATCGACGGTATATGAGGGACCGGGCCGATCCACCTCTACCTTTGAGACCTCAAAATCTGGGTTGGATGCGGTCGCAATCACGCACATCAGATAACGTTCAACAGGATCTAAGGAAATCCGGCCATCCTTGTGGGGCGGAATTCCAGCCGGAACGAAGATGACCTTAGAAAGTTCGAATTGAACAAAGGCCTCCTCGGCTGTGACCAAGTGACCATTATGTATGGGGTCGAATGTCCCCCCCATGATCCCTATTCTCAATCCCTTAAACCCCCCTTAAATTCGAATCAAAATCCTAAAGTCCTACAAACGGATCTGGCCGGTCCCCTCAACCAAGTACTTCATCGAGGTCAGTGATTCTAAGCCCATCGGACCTCTCACGTGAAGCTTTTGCGTACTTATACCCATCTCGGCTCCGAGACCATACTGGCCGCCGTCGGTAAAACGGGTTGAGGCATTTACATAGACGGCGGCCGCATCGACTTCGTCAGAAAACCTCTTTGCCGCCGAATAGTCTTCCGTCACGATTGCCTCGGAGTGCTTGGTTCCGTACTTTTGA
Organism: Actinomycetota bacterium; assembly: GCA_030017835.1. Classification (NCBI taxonomy): domain Bacteria; kingdom Bacillati; phylum Actinomycetota; species Actinomycetota bacterium. The sequence goes on from JASEGU010000003.1 coordinate 20,225, forward strand.
ATATGTAAAATCGCCTCATCCAGCGAGGATACTACCTTAACAGCCATCTTCAAATCGAGATACTCGGTTGCCCAATCCTCATCGCTAGCAGGTTTAGCGCTCTCAAACACGGAGACTATCCTTTCACAGCCGAATATCTCAACCCCGGAGCCCGATAGCTCGGCAAGGATCTCTTTGGCAAACCCGCTCTTAAAGAGCTCTTCGTGGATCAAGAGGCTTTCGGCCGCGTTACAGACGCCCGGTCTCTGACATTTGGCATTAATGACGATCTTTTTAGCATTCTCCAAGTTGGCGGCTCTATCCAGATAGACGTGACAATTTCCAACACCCGTCTCAATGACGGGGATGGTCGAGTTCTCGATGACAGAATTTATCAGAGAGGCCCCTCCCCTGGGTATCAGGACATCGACAAACCGATTCAGCTTCATCAGTTCGGTCGTGGCTGCCCGGTCGGTATCTCTGACCGATTGAATAACGTTTTCGGGAAGACCTGCCTTCACCGCAGCGTTTGAGATAACTTTGGTCAGAGCCAGGTTAGAATTTACCGCTATCGAACTTCCTTTAAGGATCACGGCATTAGAAGCTTTGACGCAAAGACCAGCCGCATCGACCGTCACATTGGGACGAGCTTCATAGATTATGGCGATGACGCCAAGGGGGACTCTGACGCGCTGAATCTTTAGACCGTTCTTGAGACGCCACCCCGCCATAACCTCGCCGATGGGATTCTTGAGAACGGCTATCGCTCTAAGACCGCTCGCCATGTCCGCTATCCTCTCCTCGGTCAATAGGAGGCGATCCATGAGGGCGGCCGATATCTTCCTTACCTCTCCTTCGGCCATATCCTTGGCATTGGCCAAAAGTATCTCATCCTTCTCGCTCATCAGAGCCTCGGCCATCGCAAAAAGGGCCTCATCCTTTGTCGCCGTCGATGCCAAAGCAAGCTCGACCGAAGCGGCCTTGGCCATCTTACCAAGATCGAATACTTCGCTCATATCCCTTCCTCTCTCTGTCCCGTCTCAAAAGAGTTAAAAGACGACGAGGCAATCTCTGTGTATCAGCTCGTCGCTCGCTCCTTCGGATATCTCGCCAAGGGCCTCTCTGCCCCTAAGCCCCTTGATCTTATCCATCTCCTCAGAGGCATAATTGGTCAATCCCTTGGCAAAAACCTTGGCCTCTTCATCTGCAACATCGACCGCATCGCCGACCGAAAATTTTCCCGTATAACTCAAGATACCGGCAGGAAGCAGGCTCTTTCTTCCCTCTATTACCGCCTTTTTGGCTCCGGCATCTACCACCACTACGCCCTTGGACGCCTTTCCAAAGGCTATCCAAAGCTTCCTTGCGGAAAGCCTCTTCTTTGAGGGCTTAAACAGGGTACCGACCTCTCTGCCAGCCACCGCATCGACTATCACGTCCTCTCTCATGCCATCTGCGATGACCATGGAGACCCCGCTCATTGTCGCAATCTTGGCCGCCCTTATCTTGGTTATCATGCCACCCGAGCCGAATTTACTGCCCGCTCCACCGGCCAAAGCTTCTATCTCATCGGTTATCTCCTCGACCACGCAGATCATCTCGGCATTTTCATCTAGGTTGGGGTCGGTGGTGCAGAGGCCCTTTATGTCGGAGAGAAGTATCAAAAGATCGGCTCCGACCAGGCTTGCCACCAAGGCAGCCAGGGTGTCATTTTCGCCAAATTTTATCTCATCAACAGCGGTCGTATCATTTTCATTCACGATTGGGACGACGCCTAGCTCGAAGAGTTTGTTTAGGGTGTTTCTGGTATTTAGATACTGTTGACGATGGGTGGTATCAAACTGGGTGACCAGGACTTGACCGACCCTGACCCCGTATTTATCGAAGAGATTCGAATAGCGTTCTATCAATAGACCTTGACCGACCGAGGCCGCCGCCTGAAGAGAGGGAATATCCTTAGGTCTCTTGTCGATACCGAGGCTCTCCATCCCGGCGGCTATCGCTCCCGAGGTAACAATGATGATGAAGTCGCCATGTTTTCTCACCTTGGCCGTTTGGGCGACCAGCTTCTCCAGCTTGGCATCGTCCAGGCGCCCCGAGGCGGCGGTTATAAGGCTTGATCCGACCTTTACGACTATCCTCTTTTGACTGCTCACGGGTTCTAGTCCATCCTTAAAGTTTTAAATAAATTTAATTCTCAGATGGTTGAAAGTCAAATATGACCTTGCTGATCATGATCTGATCGCCACCCTTGGCTCCAGCTCTGGTCAAAGCCTCTTCTACCCCAAGCTTCTTCAGCCTCTGCTGAAGATATGATAAGGCCTCTTCGTTGCCGAGATCGGTCATGACAACCATCCTCTCGACCGACTTGCCGACGACATGATACGTGCCCTTCTCCTTTTTGACCTCGAAAAAGTCGTCTTCCTCTCGTTTATCGTACTTGTAGACCCTAAAGGATTTTATCTGGCCCAAAAGTTCCTCGCCCGGCGTAAGATCAAGCTTCTCTTTGATAAGCCAGAGGAGATCATCGATCCCCTCTCCAGTTATGGCCGATATGGCGACAAACGGATACCCCTTGGACTTAAAGTACTCTTTGGCCCCGTCAACCTCAGCCTTGGCTGAGCCAAGATCCGTCTTATTGCCCACAACTATCTGCGGCCTTGCAAAGATCCTTTCATCATACAATTTAAGCTCGTTGTTGACCTTCTCGAAGTCATCCTTGAAGGACCTCCCTTCGACCTGGGCAAGATCTAGGACATGAACCAGAATGGCCGTCCGTGAGATGTGACGCAAAAAGTCGTGGCCTACTAGGCCTACTCCCTTGTGGGCTCCTTCAATCAAGCCAGGAATGTCGGCCATGACGAAGCTCTGACCATCCGCAAGGGTTACCACGCCAAGATTCGGAACTATGGTGGTGAAATGATAGTCGGCAATTTTGGGTTTAGCCGCTGAAAGCCTCGATATCAAGGTCGACTTTCCAACGTTTGGGTAACCTATCAAGCCTACATCAGCCAAGAGTTTAAGTTCTAGATTGAGCCATCTCTCTTCACCCGGCTCCCCCTTCTCAGCGAATCTGGGTAACTTTCTCGATGCTGAGACGAAGTGAGCGTTGCCTCGTCCGCCCCGGCCGCCGTGCGCCACAATTCCCTGCTGACCATGGTAGGTGAGATCGAATAGTATTTCACCTTTCTCGTCTTTGACAACCGTGCCGGGGGGGGCTCGTAAGACGAGGTCTTCGCCTCGCTTGCCGTGCTTATTGTTGCCCTGACCGTGGACTCCCCGCTCGGCCTTGAACTGCTTGCGGTAGCAAAAATCGACCAGGGTCCTTAGACCCTCGTCCACCTCGAATATGACGCTTCCCCCATCCCCGCCGTCGCCGCCGTCGGGACCGCCCTTGGGTCTATATTTCTCTCTGTGAAGGCTGACGCAGCCACTGCCGCCGTCGCCGCCCTTCACATAGATCCTTGCCTCATCTATAAACATTTGATCACCATAACCAGTAAAAAACAAAAAGTCCTGACCTACAAGTCAGAACTTTTCTATTTTGACCGATTCGAACTAAACTCGCGACTTTTGCTTGACTAAGCGCCTACGATAATGTCAACTTTCTTCTTGTTTCTGCTCTCGTAGAACTTGACTACGCCATCTTTTAGGGCAAACAGGGTATCATCGCTACCCCGACCGACATTTATGCCCGGAGCGATCTTGGTTCCCCTCTGACGAACGATTATGCTCCCGGCTCTGACCATCTGTCCGCCATGACTCTTTACACCAAGTCTTTTGGCCTTGCTATCTCTGCCATTCCTGGTGCTGCCCATTCCTTTTTTATGTGCCATCTAAACCCCCAAAATCTATAACTTCCAGTTGAAGTTTGAATATTTTTGTCTATTTTTCCTTTGCCTTGTTCTCTTTGGCCTTAGCCTTTGGTTCTGCTTTTTTGGCAGCTGGCTTTGCGGCCGCCTTCGTAGCGGGTTTTGCCTCTTTGCTTGCGACCGACTTTATTGCCGCCTTCTTCTGAGCCGGCTTGGCCTCTTTTTTGACAGCCGCCGTCTCCTTAGATTCTTTAGCTTTGGCCGTCTTTGCCGGTGCCTTCTCCTTCGGCTTTTGAGCTGTGGCCTTCTTGACCGGTGCCTTCTTAGCTGCTTCTGTCTTTTCTTCAACCGGCTGGACCTCGCTGATAACTGCCGGCTTTATATCCTCTTTAATCTCGGTTGAAACCTTCACCTCGGTCTCTTCTTTGACCTTTTTAGAGACCGGTTTCGCCGTTTCCGCGGGGCCGAGGGTTTTGCCGCCCACTGAAAACTCATCTATCATCACCTTGGTGACGAGCTGGCGGTGGCCATTCTTTCTCTTATAGCCCTTCCTGGCCTTATATTTGAAGACGATTATTTTGGAGGCCTTAGTCTGCTCGACTACGGTCCCCATAACCTTCACCTTCTCTAACTCGCCTGGGGTGATGAGCTTCTCTTTTTCCGATGAGAGGAGTAAGACTTCATTGAACTCAACCACGTCTCCCACCTTGGAATCAAGCTTCTCCATGGAGACAATTTTGCCGGGTTCAACCTTTAATTGTTTTCCCCCACTCTTTATGAACGCGTACAGGGTAACGGCCTCCTTTATATTGACACAGCGTAAAATGTTATATCAGAAACCCTGTGATGTCAATTGGAATTCTTTAAAATACCCGCAAGAATCCTTCGTAAATTGAACCGATTGCCCTTGGCCATTACGGTAAATTCGCCAAGAGAGACCGATTCATCCTCCAACACATATATCGCTTTGTTCGTCCGTTTTTTAAGATTCTTTAGCTTGGTCTGATTGTTATCGGTCAGAAATTTGACCGCCTCGAGATTGAGCCCGAAGATGAAGGCCTTCTCCTGATTGGATATACAAAAAGCATGAAGAGCCCGTTTCAGCTCGATCAGGATCGTCTCCTTCGACTTTACCTTGCCCGTACCCGAGCAGCAGTTGCAGTCCTCAAGCACTATTCCGGAAAGACCCTCGGAGACGTTTTTCCTGGTCATCTCGATCAGACCCAGCTTGGATATCTCTACCACCTTGCTCTTGGTCCTATCTTTGGCCAAGGCCTCATTCAGCGCTTTGGTCACCTTCTTGCGATTTTTAGACTCAGCCATATCGATGAAGTCGATGACGATTATGCCGCCAATGTCGCGCAGACGAATCTGCCTTACCACCTCGGCTGCGGCCTCGAGGTTTGTCTTGATGATCGTCTCCTCCAGACTGGTTTTGCCAATATATTTGCCTGTATTAACGTCGATGGCTGTCAGGGCCTCGGTTCTGTCTATGCTGAGGTGTCCACCGGAGCGGAGCCATACTTTGCGCTGGAGAGAATCATCGACCTGAGGATTGATGCCGTATTTATCAAATAGTGGGACCTGATCGCGGTAAAAGCTTACGGCACCTACCAGCTCGGGGTTGGCCTTCTTGAGATAGGCGAGGATTTTTTTGAATTTGACCGGACAGTCGACGATCAGGCTCTTAAAGTCACTGGAAAATACATCCCTTACAATTTTCAAGGAGAGCTCCTCCTCGAAGTGAACGAGTTTTGGAGCCTTTGCTTTGCTTATCCTTGACTTGATATCCCTCCAGGTAGATTTGAGGTAATTTAAGTCCTTGTTGAGATCGGCGAGGGTCGCATCCTCAGCATCAGTCCTTACGATTATGCCCATGTCCTTGGGCTTTATCTTCTGAGCGATCTCCTTCAGCCTCGCCTTCTCATCATCGGAAAGCTTCTTCGATACTCCGACTCCACCCCCTAGAACCATCAAAACCAAGTATTTCCCGGCCAGGCTGATGTGAGTCGTAACCCTGGCTCCCTTGGTTCCCATCGGATCCTTGATGACTTGAACCAAAATATCCTGACCCTTTTTCAAGACATCCTGGATCTTTAGGTTTGCCAGATCGGGAGCATCTTTGGGAAAGATGACCTCGTCGACGTATAGAAAGCCGTTTTTGAGAAGACCAATATCGACGAAGGCTGCTTCCAAGCCGGGAAGGACGTCTTTTACCTTTCCAAAGTAGATGTTGCCTACAGCTGAGAATGAGGATGTCCGCTCTGTGTATATCTCTGCAAGTCTTCTATCTTCGACTATGGCTACCCTAGTCTCATCATCGTCGACCGAGATCAGTATCTCTTTTAGTTCATCAGCCCTTTTTTTTGTCTCGTCTAATATGACGGTCTCCAATTATTCGTATGACTTGAAAAACCCATCAAAGATTTTAGCATATAGACCCAGTCTTCTAATATCAATTATCCTAGCTTCTTTGGGTAAAATCTCAGCCAAAAAGAGGTCTCCGAAAGAATCGGCTCGTATATCATTTACGGAACCGACCGAGAGGACCACGGATAGTAGAAAGACCGAGCCCCCTTGGTCCTCTATTTCGCCTGCAAAAATGGCTTCTTTTGTTTTGACCGTCTTCTCGCTCCCCTTTTTGGGGAAAGTCAATTCAGCGGAGCTCAAGAGGCGGCTTAGGGCCGTTTCAAGTTGCAATTTCTCTGCGCCGCTCGCTTCGAAACGGATTGAATATTTGGCGGCTCTGACCGACTTGCTTATCTGGGGAACTTTTGGACCCAGAAGGCTAGCTTCAAGAAATCTTAAACCGGCTGGCGACTTAGAATTTAGCCCCTTAAGCAGCTCGTCCATTTCAGGGGCGTCATCCAAATTGATGTCAAGATACTCAGATTCACTGGAGATTCCGATCGGAAGCGGAGGACCATAGGATATTTTGGGCCTGGGATGAAAGCCTTCCGTCAGGGCCACCTTAACCCGGGCCCGCCTTAGGGTCCTTTCAATGCTCCTGATCAAGTCCAGGTGAGATATATAGATGAGCCTTCCCTCTTTGGCAAATTTTAACCTGACCCTGATCAATCAGCCCCCCTCGCTTTCTGGGGCCACCTTGGCCAAAGTGGAATGACAAACGCCACAAGCTGTGCAGCCTGGCCCAAGACAACCTGGGCTCGCCTTCTCCTCTTTTGCCAGCTCTAGCTCCCTTATTAAGAAATCTGTTTTTACGCCGGTCGAAAGATGCTGCCAGGGAAGTATCTCTTGAAGCTCCCTCTCACTTAGATAGGAGGCAAGCGAGATGCCCTCCTCGGCAAGTGCATTATCCCACCGATCGAAATCGAAGATCTCTTTCCAGGAGTCGAATCTGGCCCCAGCCCTGTAGGCCCTTAAGATGACGGAGGAAAGCCTTCGATCCCCCCTGGAAAGAAGGCCTTCAAGCTGGGTCAGCTTAGCATCATGCCATCTTAAAGAGATTGCCCTCTGGGTGAGATTCTTCTTCAAATACTCCTGCTTCGACTCGATCGTAAGCAAATCATCCTGAGCCGCCCACTGGAAGGGGGTGTGGGGTTTGGGCACAAACGAAGAGATGCTGACGTTTATCTTTAATCTGCCCACTTTGTTCCTTGGCAGGGTCTTTCTGCCTAGCTCATATATCTTGCCACTTAAATCGACTATACCCTCGACATCATCCATGGTCTCTGTGGGAAGTCCGATCATGAAATAGAGCTTTATCTTCTCCCAGCCGCTCTCGAAGACGGCCTTTGCGGTGGCAAGGATCTCCTCCTCGCTCAAGTTCTTATTTATGACATTCCTAAGCCTCTGGGTGCCGGCCTCGGGAGCGAAGGTGAGCCCGGTCTTTCTGATGCTTTGAATCTCTTTGGCAAGCTCAACAGAGAAATTATCCATCCTGAGCGAAGGAAGTGAGATCGCTATCTTCTCGCTGCCAAGCTCGGCTGCAGCAAATCTTACGATCTCCTCGATGTCTCGATGATCACTGCTGCTCAAGGAGGCGAGTGAGATCTCCTCGTATCCGGTGCTTCTAAGGAGCTCTTTCATCTTGGACAGGATTAGTTCCTTAGACCTCTCCCGCCTCGGCCTATAAATGATCCCAGCCTGACAGAAGCGGCAACCCCGACCGCAACCCCTGGCGATCTCGATTGAACATCTATCGTGTATCGATTCTGTGAAGGGAACCACCTGCTCGGTCGGAACGTCCAACTTGTTAAGATCAGGTGCCCACCTCCTTTCAACCTGCTCAAAAATTCCGGGCGCAAGAGGTCTTATTTTAGAGATCTTCCCAGGCTCCGATCGATCCACCTTGTAGAGGCTTGGAACATATACCCCTTTGACCTTAGCAAACTCCACCAAGAGGTCGCCCCTCTCCCAGCCTTTCTTCTTCTGCTTGGCTATCACCTCCAGGATTTCAGGAAGAGCCACTTCGCCATCTCCCAAAAGAAAAAGATCGAAGAATGAGGCGAGCGGCTCGGGGTTGAAGGCTGAGGGGCCGCCCCCGATTATCAGAGGATAAGAAGCATTTCTCTCGATTGAGGCTAAGGGGATGGAGGCCAGATCGAGCATGGAGAGAACATTGGTGAAGGTCAGCTCGTGTTGCAAGGTGAAGCCGACTACATCGAACGAAGAGACGGGCAGGGCCGATTCCAAGGAGAAGAGGGGCAGATCCTCTCTTCGCATGAGCGCCTCCATATCGCTCCAGGGAGCAAAAACCCTCTCGCATACGACTCCATCCATCTTATTATTCAAGAGATCATAGAGGACGTGGATGGCCAGACTCGACATTCCTATCTCATATATATCGGGGTAGGCTAGAGCGAAGAGAATATCTCCTTTTTGGCAAGGCTTTTTGATCGAATTCCACTCATCGTCTATGTATCTTACGGGCTTCTCCACCAAATGAAGAAGCTTCTCTATCTTTGGCCAGAGACTGTCCAACCTCGGCGATCAACTCCCTATAATTTTCTTTGAAATGGAATCACTTGAGCCTATGGGCGTATATGTTGGCAAGGAGGCCGACCGACATCATATTCATCATCATCGCGCTCCCGCCGTAGCTCATGAAGGGTAGAGGCACGCCGGTAACAGGCATCATGCCCATCGTCATCCCAATGTTTACGAATATTTGAAAGAGCCACATAGAGCCGATGCCGATGGCCATCAAGCTGCCGAAGAGATTGCCAGATGACTTCGCGATGGATATGCACTTGATCAAAAGGGCAAGAAATAGGAGCAAGACGGCGCCCGCTCCCAAGAACCCCAACTCCTCTGCGACGACCGAGAATATGAAGTCGGCATATCTGACAGGCAGAAAACCAAGTGAACTCTGCGTCCCCGAAAATAGACCCTTGCCAAGAAACCCACCCGAGCCGATGGCGATCTTGGATTGTTTTAAGTTGTAGCCGACCCCGGTCGGATCTATGCTAGGATCCAAAAAGACGAGTATCCTCTTCATTTGGTATTCATGAAGCAGACCAAACTTTAGAACGGCAAAGACAACAGAGAGCCCGATTGAGAATATGGCCAGAGCCTGTTGCCAACGAAGGCCGGAGACCGAGAGCATTCCAAGCATTATAGCCAGAAGGACGAGGGAGGTTCCAAGATCCGGCTGAAGCATGATGAGAAACATCGGAACGCCGACGTGAGCGGCCACTATCAGCCAGTCTTTAACCTCTTTGATGTCGCCCTTGCGGTCGGCCAAAAATTCACCGAATGTTATTATCAAGACCAACTTGGCGAGCTCTGAGGGTTGAAGGTTGAAGAAGCCGAGCGGTATCCAGCGAGTCGAGCCATATACATCTTTGCCGATAAAAAAGACGACTATGAGCAGAAATATGTTCAAGACATAGAAGGGGACTATGAACTGTCTAAGCCTATTGTAGTCGAAGAACATGAAACCTACAGCAACGGCCAACCCGAGGAAGGAGAATACCAATTGCTTCTGGAGAAACTGGTAGGGGTTATCATACACATGGGTTGCGCTATAGACCATCAGGTTGCCGAATAGCATGATGGCAAGAACTGTGAAGATGAGTCCCCTATTTATGTAGTTGAACCAATTCAAGTAGACCCTGTTTCTCAATCGATCACCTATCTCGAATCATCTGAGACGCTGACCGGCCCGACCGAAGATACATTGAAGGCCGTTGAGAGTATCCGCCTGGCAGCCGGAGCGGCGATGGATCCGCCATGGCCTCCCTCCTCGACCATGACGACAACAACGTATTTGGGATTATTTACCGGAGCGAAACAGGCGAACCAGGCAAAGTCATCTCTCCCCTTTACCTCGGATGTTCCGGTCTTTCCGGCCACAGGTACGGGAAAACCCGCAAAGGCGTTGCTCGCCGTCCCCTCTTTGATGACGCTGACAAGACCCTTCTTGAGGCCGTCCAAAACATCCTTCGAGATGTCGATATCGGCCAATTTCTTTCTCTTGGCGGTCCTTATCTCATCGCCTTCTGGGGTGAAGACCTTGCTGACGACGTGAGGCTTCCAGATCAGGCCATCGTTGGCGATAGCCGCATAGAGATCGGCCACTTGAAGCGGGGAGGTCAACAGATCTCCTTGACCAATAGCGAGGTTGACCGTATCGCCGGGCAGCCATTTCTGCTCTTCCAGATCTTCATGGGTCTCCTTCTTCCATTTTCTATCCGGCACCCGGCCAATAACCTCTGAGGGCAGATCGACGCCGGTCGCCTTGCCAAATCCAAATTTTCTGGACCAATGCTGGAGCCTTTCGCCTCCCCGTTTATAGAGCCTGTAGCCGACTTCGTAGAAGACCACATCGCAGGAGTCCTTAAGACCGGCCGTAAAGCCGGTCTCCCCATGGCCCTCCTTCCGCCAGCAATTCTTGGGCCACATCTCGCCCATTCCGAGCCAAGTCCCCTCACAGAGAAAGCTATCTTTGGCCGAAACCACCCCATCGCTGAGCCCGGCAACGTAAGTGACGGGCTTGAAGACAGAGGCCGGAGCATAGGAGGCCATAACGGCCCTATTGAAGAGGGGATAGCCAGATCCTTTAGCATTCAATGACTCCCACTCTCTCGAGGTCATCCCCCTCACGAAGAGGGTCTGATCGTAAGTGGGATAGCTCGCAAGAGCCAGAATCTCTCCATTGTTGGGATTTAAAACTATGGCCGCCCCACCGTTGGCGTCGGGATAACCATTGGCCCTTGCAGCCATGACGGCGCTTTTTAGCGAGCTCTCGGTGGCCGATTGCAGGGCTGAGTCTATCGTAAGTTGAACATGGTTTCCGGCTACCGGCTCCCTCTCGTCAAGCATATGAGTTATGCTGCCGGTCCTATCGATCTCAAACTGTTTTATCCCTTTGGTCCCGCAGAGAATCTCCTCATACTCCCCTTCAATGCCGCTTTTGCCGATCAAATCACCGCTGGTATGGGTGAGAGCTTCCGAGAACGCCAACTCCTCCTGACTGATCTCTCCAATGTAGCCTATGACGTGAGGGGCCAAAGAGAGCTTTGGATAGTTGCGATAAAAATTGGTCGTGATATCGACACCGGGCAGATTTGAGGAGTTCTCTTTGATATATGAGGCGGTCTCTTTGGATATTCCCTGCTTCACGATGCGAGGATAGAAGGGAGCATACTTCTTATCATTTACCCTCTCCCTTACGGCGGCAAGTTTCATATTTAAGATCTTTGCCAGCTCGGCAAGCATCTCCTCATTGTTTATCTCTTGATAATCGACGGTAACCGCCAGCGTCGGAAGGTTGTTGGCCAGAAGCAGGCCGCTCCGATCATATATATTGCCCCTTGGAGCACTCGTCGTTACCGTCCTTATCCTGTTGTTATTCGATAAATTTACGTACTCGTCTCTTGCTACAACTTGAAGGGTCCAGAGGCGAAAGAAGAGCAGGCCGAATATAACCGTAACTATCATACTGGCCATAAATAGTCTCTTCTGTATGAGATCGTTTATGGGACGCAATTCTGACCTTCCTGTTGATCAGCTGATTTTGAACTCTTTGACGTAATCGCCGCCAGAGCGCCTCACAAGAGCCCGCCTACATATCAAGAATACCGGGATGGCAAGGAGCGCATCATAGAGCGGTCCGATAATCAGATGGGAAGCCGCAGCCCAACCTTTTGCAATCGGTTGGGATATAAGAAACGAAAGAAGCATATAGATTAGGCGATGAAAGAAGGAGAAGAAGATGACCAGACTTGCGGGAAGTAGGGCGGTCTCATCGGTCAGTCCGCTCTTCATCGACCCGGCAAGATAACCTGTTATCGTCTTGGTGAGGGAGCTAAGTCCAACCACCCTCGATCCGGCCAAATCCTGAAGGAGGCCGCCCAGAAAGCCAGATATGGCTCCCAAGTTCTGGCCTTCCAAGAAGCCTATGATCGATACGGTGACCAATATCAGATCGGGGCCAACGCCAAATATCCTAAGATATGGGATGAGCGCGACATGAACGACGGTCGAAGCTGATAAAATAAGGCAGATAACCAGAATCGGCTGCACTTAGGTGGCCTCCTCAAAGGTGGGTAGCGCAAAATCGTCCAAAATGACCAGCACCTCTTCTAAGCTGGAGAAGTCGACTTTGCTCTTTATCTTTGCCTTTTTATAAAGCATATCGGGGGTCTCCTTGTAACTCTCGACTTGACCTATCAGAAGCCCCCTCGGGTAGACGCCGCCAAGACCTGAGGTCAAAACCAGTTCTCCCTCGGAGATGGAATCGCTGCTCTCGATATAGTTCAATGTTATCCCCGTATTTAAGTTACCCTCGGCAATACCGATTCCCCGCGACTTCATCAGTTGGGCCGAGACGCCGCTTCTGGGGTCGATCAATAGGCGCACCTTGGAAGCGCTCTCAGTAACCATTATCGTCTGTCCGACCAGACCTTCCGCCACCACAACCGGCATATTCTTATAGACTCCATCGTCGCTCCCCTTGTCGAGAATGAGGGTCGATTGCCACTCATTGGTGGACCTGCCTATTACCCTAGCCAAGGCGGTTCTGTGAGGAGTCCCCTCTTTGAAATTTATGAGCTCCTTTAAGCGAATGTTCTCCTCTTTCGCTTCGGCAAGCGAAATAATTTCCTGCTTTAAATCGGATATCTCCTTTTTGAGCCTTGAATTTTCTGCCGAGAGGCCACCGACGTTGCCCAGAAATTTTCGCAAGTTTATGAGAGGCATGATAACGCTGCTTGTCGGAGATTGTACGGACGTAACTCTCCCCAAGAATGATGACTGCATGCCGTGGATGACTCCTTCGTCCGTCTCTCGAAGATAGGTGGTGAGGATAAGTATGCTAAAGATCACCAAGATGAGGAGAGTCAATCTGCTCGAGCCAAAAAATCCCCTCTTAAACCGCAAAATCTACACCTCTTTAAAATAGGTGAAGCAAGAGATTATCTATGCGCACCTATCAAAACTTTTTTTAAAGTCTTCATCTCTTCCAAGGCTTTGCCTGATCCGATAACCACACAGGTAAGTGGATCGTCAGCCAGATATACCGGCATCCCGGTCTCACTTCTAAGCCTCTCGTCTAGACCCCTCAAAAGAGATCCGCCTCCCGCCAGAACCAAGCCCCGATCCATGATGTCGCCTGATAGCTCGGGTGGTGTCATCTCAAGAGTGGACTTTATGGCTCCCAGGACGGCCGCTAACGGCTCTTCTAGGGCGTTCCTTATCTCCTCCGAAGATAAATTAACGTTTCTGGGAAGTCCCGTCAAAAGGTCTCTTCCCCTCACCTCAACATCCTCTTCGTGTTCGAGGGGATAGGCCGACCCGATCTCAATCTTGACTTCTTCGGCCGTCCTCTCGCCAATTATTACGTTGTACTCCTTCTTGATGTGATTGATAATCGCCTCATCGAATTCGTCGCCCCCAACCCTGACCGATTCGCTACAGACTATGCCCCCCAAAGAGAGGACGGCCACCTCGGTCGTGCCGCCTCCAATATCACAGATCATGTTGCCGGTCGGCTCATGAATCGGAAGTCCGACCCCGATGGCGGCCGCCATCGGCTCCTCAATTAGATAGGCGGCCCTCGCCCCGGCCTGCATGGTGGCCTCGAAGACGGCTCTCCTCTCTACCTCGGTAACACCGGATGGCACACAGACTACGATGCGGGGCTTGATAGCAAAGCGCCGTTTGTGGACCTTTTGGATGAAGTAGCGAATCATGCTCTCGGTCACATCAAAGTCGGCGATGACGCCGTCCTTCATCGGCCGTATGGCGACAATGCTACCCGGAGTCCTTCCGAGCATCTGTTTGGCCTCAGTGCCGACGGCCAGTATCTTTCCAGAATTCTTCTCAATGGAGACAACCGATGGTTCACGCAGGACTATACCCTTACCCTTGACCAGCACCAAGGTTGTGGCCGTTCCAAGATCCACGGCCATATCCTGGCCAAGTGACAAAAAGTCGTACACCAAATATCAATCCTTCCTTGCGCCCCAGCGGGCAAATAAGATTAGTAAATATTAGCAAAACTGGACCAAATAATAAACCAAGGGCAAATTCTATAACTTTGGACCAAGCGACCGCAAGGGAAGGATCAAAAAGTGATATCAGGCGGGCAGCTTTTAAAAAATTGATGCTTCTAATCAAGACCGCCCTTGACAAATGACGGCCTTTTACTTGAGGCTCGAAGACCGGCTGGAGTGAGTGCTCTGGACAGGATAAGGCTTGCCAGCACGCCGTTGAAGAGGCCGCAGAGGACGGCCAGGACCATTAGTATGGGAAGCTCGAAAAAGAGAGCCGAATGTCTGATGAAGATGAAATAAGCCACGATCATCTGTGTCAGATTGTGAGCCAGCGCGCCCAAGATACTGATACCTGAAAGGCTTAAATGCTTGGAGAGAGACCTATGAGCGGCGAGCATAACAATGGTGCTGACCAAGGCTCCGCTCAAGCTGAAGACAAAAGTCGCAGAGAGAAATGTGCCAAGCAGAATTGAGGCGATCAGGGTCCTTGCCAGAGCATTCACTGCCGCCTCCCTTAAGGAGTAAGAGCTTATTATGATAAGGCTCACGATATTGGCAAGCCCAAGCTTCGCTCCTGGGATCGGTAGGGGAGGCATGTAGATGGATTCTATCAGATGAAGGGCTATGCCGAGGGCAAGAAGGAGCGCTAAAAATACAAGTCTTTTTGAGCCACCATTTTCAACCAATCTCATCACCCATTTAAGGCATCCATTTCAACATCTTCTTGGCTCGTTATCCTGATCATAATCTGGTTTGGAGCACAGATGATCGCCTCTCCTTGCGATCTTATCCAGCCTTTGGAGACACAGTCATGATTAGGACAGGGGGAAGAGATGACTCGAACTCCATCGCCCGAGACCTCAACTATCGTTTCGCCAAGAGGTCCCTTGATGGGGTGGAGGCCTTGCTGGTCAAACGAAAAATTTAGATTCGCCTTATCGCTTACGATCAAGATGGAGCAATTCTCCTCTTTAGCCGATTTTCCCAAAACAACCAGATTTGAAAGGAAGAGGAGAATCGCAACCAAAATTATCGAGAGAATCAACGCCTTGTCGTAACGGGTTATCATAATATTCCCGCCTTGGGCTCAAAAACTGCAAATCAGTCTCATCATCAAAATAAGCTTTAACCCCTTGTCGCCGTGAGATCAGCCAGACATCCGGTCGGACACTTCTCAACGCACTTCTTGCAATCGGTGCATTTATCTTTATCTATGACGGCAAGGTTATCGATGACGTGAATCGCATCGAACTCACAAACCTTCTCACAAGCCTTGCAGGCTATGCAACCCTTCTTACAGACGGCCCTTACCTCTTTGCCTGCGTTATGTGAACGGCAGAGGACATGAACCTCTTTATCTTCAGCAACGAGAGAGATTATCCCCCTTGGGCAGGCCTTGACACAGGCTCCGCAGCTCGTGCATTTATCCCAATCGATCTTGGGCAGCCCATCCTCGCCAAGAGTTATGGCCACAAAGGGACATGAGGTTATGCAACTTCCAAGGCCCAAACAACCGTAAGGACAGAGAAGCGGCCCCCCTGAGACCTGTTGGGCCATCTGACAATCGTGTTGCCCGTCATATATATAGCGATGAGCAACCTCATTCTTTCCGCCACCGCATCTTACTAGAGCCTTGTTGGCAACTCCGGTAACCTCGCTGACGTCCATTCCAAGGAGCGCCCCGATCTGTTTGGCCACATCCGACCCGCCAGCCACACATGCGGTATTGGAGGCCTCCCCGGCAACAATTGCTTCGGCTGCCCCATCACAACCGGGAAGCCCGCAAGCACCGCAATTTATTCCCGGCAAGACCGCCCGGATCAACTCGACCCTGGCGTCCACCTCAACATAAAATACCTTGGAGGCGACCGCAAGCAGACCCCCCATAATGAGTCCCGTCCCACCAAGTGCGATTGATGCTTTTACGATCATCGATGTATCCATATCCGACCCACCCCCTATCGATATTAAATTCCAAAGAGTCCTTTAAAGCCCAGAAAAGCCAGTGACGATAGGCCTGCCGCTATGAAAGAGATCGGAAAACCCCTCATTGAACGGGGGATAGGCGCAATCGTTATCCTCTCTCTCATGGCAGCGAACATTATTATTACTAAGGAGTAGCCGAGGGCAACACCGACCGTATGGACCAGCGACTCTCCAAGCGTATAGTTATATTGGAGACTCAGCTTCCAGAACCCCGGCTTGACACTCTCGGTCGCGGCAGCCAGCACCGCGCAGTTGGTGGTGATTAGCGGAAGGTATATACCCATAGCCTTAAATAGCGTCGGGCTGACCTTCTTTATCACCATCTCCACGAATTGGACTAGGGCGGCAATGACCAGGATAAAAGCGGGTATATATAAGAATTCTCCGACCCCCATCGGCTCCAGCACGAATCTCCAGACCCCCCAACAGACGGCCGAAGCCATGGTCATGACGAAGACTACGGCCATGCTCATGCCTATGGAGGTCTCAAAATTTGTCGAGACTCCGAAGAACGAACAGAGAGCGATGAACCTTATAAGAAGGATGTTGTTTATCAGAAAAGCCGCTAGAAATATTAAGAATAACCTCTCCATTTATTGAGCCCTCCCTTGAATTTTACGAAGCAACCCCATCAGAAGACCAAACGTCAAAAAGGCTCCGGGAAAACTCTGGAGAAGCTGAGGCGGATTGAAGCCTTTAAGAGATATCAGCGTGGCATTGAAGGCGACTATCTCTCCGGTCCCGCCGAGTTCTCTAACTATCGCCATCGCCAGAAGCACGAAGGTATAACCGAGGCTCATTCCGATTCCATCGGCAATGGATCTGACCACCCCGTGGGTGTAGGCGAACGCCTCGGCCCGACCTAGGATGATGCAGTTGACCACGATGAGGGGTATCCAGACCCCAAGAGCTGCGTAGCCTACCGGGAAGAAGGCCTTCATCGTCAAATCGACGATGGTAACAAAGGAGGCGATGACCACGATAAAGATGGGTATCCTTATCTCGTCAAAGATCAGCTTCCTTATCATAGAGATGAGTATGTTGGAACAGATGAGAACGAAGCTGGCGGCCGCGCTCATAAAAATGGCGTTTTCAACCTTGGTCGAGACGGCCAGGGCCGAGCAGAGGCCGATCATCAGGCCGAATAACGGATTCTCCTCTATTATCCCTATCTTGAAATCATGCCAAATGCTCCTTTGCATCAGTTACCTCCGGAGATCGCTTTAAATACTTGCGCAGCATCACTTACGCCCTTGGCCACAGCCCCAGAGGACAAGCTGGCACCCGAAATGACGTCTATATCCGTCTTGAGTTTTAGAGGATCCTCCACCGTTTTGCCGGGGAATTGGGCCACGAACGAAGGATCTTCGAGAACCCGGCTGCCCACACCCTTGGTCTCGCCGGAGACATCGAGGATCTTAACGCCCGCTATGCTGCCGTCCGGCCTTATAGCAACCGCTATCTTCACTGGACCACCATAACCGCTGGCTCCGGTCTCGATGGCCATGCCGACCTCTTCTTCGCCGCTGACGATCCGATAGACCATCAGCAGACTGTCGGCAATGGCCTTACCTTCTTCGAGCCCTTCTAAATCCTCTTCGGGCGCTGCCCCTTCGACCTCGAACATGGCAAGGACATCCTTATACTTCTCGATCTTCTCTTTCGTCTCACGCTCTTTAACGATGGGCTCGGTAATCGAATAAGTGAAGGCGAGCGATGCTGCAGCTATAATACAGAATATCATCAAGACTGCCCCGAGTTTTAAGTAGAAGAGAAAGTTTTTCATTTGGCCTTCACCGTCCCGAAAGTAATGGGTCTGGTATATCTGTCTATCAGCGCCGCAAAAGAGTTCATGAAGAGGATGGCAAACATTACTCCCTCGGAGTAGCTGGTATAAAACCTGATTAGGATGGTAACCAGACCGAGACAGATCCCGTAGATCATCTTGGCCCTTCTGGTCACCGGCGAGGTCACCGGATCGCTCGCAAGAAAGAAGGCTCCGAAGATGAGAGCACCGGCCAATATGTTGAATACGCCGTTATTGCCGGTGAGTATGCTCATTACAAATACGGTTCCCAGGTAAAAGAGGGGTATTCTCCAATCAACCACCCTCCTTGCAATCAGCACCAAACCGCCGATTATTAAGAGCAGGGCTGAGACCTCCCCCATACAACCGCCTCTATTTAAGAATAGGAGCGGCTTATAAACCACCGATATGTCGCCGATCAGTGTTCCCGCCTTAATCGCCTTGGCGGCTGTGAGCGGAGTGGCGGTCGTTATGCCATCTAATTCCCTCAAAGTTGTAAACCAGCTGCCAGACATTATGGAGGGCCAGGAGAGCACGAGCATCGCTCGGCCGACTAAGGCCGGATTGAAGACATTGTAGCCAAGTCCGCCAAAGAGCTGCTTGCCAAAGAATATCGCAAGAGCGCCGCCGACTATCGGTATCCAGTAGGGAACCTTGGGCGGTAGAGTGAGGGCTAGAATGAGGCCGGTTATGATCGCGCTGCCGTCGCTTATCACGATCGGCATTTTGCGATATCTCAAGACGGCAGCCTCCATCGCAACAGCCGATAGTATCGAGAGAATCAACGTCCTGAAGGCGAAGAACCCAAAGGCGTAGAGGCCCGCAACGACTAGCGGGGTTAAGGCGAGGAAGGTCCAGGCCATGAATTTCTCTATCGTCTCGCCGCTTCTGATATGAGGCGGGGTGGAAACAATGTAATCGGAGCCCACTACTTCTCCTCCCTTTTTTGTTCGGCGATGATCTTTGCTTTAGCGTGTCTGATGAGCTGAATAAAAGGCCTTGTTGCAGGACAGACATAACTACAGAGGCCGCATTCTATGCAGTCCATGACATCAAAGTCATCCGCTCTATCTACCTGATCGACTTCGATATATTGACTTATGTAATTTGGCATTATACGAACGGGGCAGATATCGACGCAACGGCCGCACCTTATGCAGGGCCTCGGATTCGGGATAGAGGTGTCTTCGACCGTAAAGGCGATCACCCCGGAGGTTCCTTTGATGACGGGCACACTTAGGTCGAATAGGGCGACTCCTGTCATCGGACCACCCACTACAACTT
The DNA here is from genome assembly GCA_030017835.1 of Actinomycetota bacterium. Taxonomy (NCBI): domain Bacteria; kingdom Bacillati; phylum Actinomycetota; species Actinomycetota bacterium. Next base: position 39,553 of record JASEGU010000003.1, read on the forward strand.
TGCCTATCTTGCCCTTAAAGCCACCGCACTCCTCGATGATATGAGATATCGGGGTTCCTATCTTGGCTCTGATATTGGTGAAGCTCGCCATGCCGTGACCAGAGACGGAGATGGTCCGTTCGATCAGGGGCCTACCCCCTCTAACCGCTTCGCTGATGGCGGCCGCTGTTCCGGCATTTTGGACCAGCGCCCCTACGTCTGAGGGAAGGCCGCCACTTGGAACCTCTTTTCCCAGTATCGTCTCGATGAGCTGCTTTTCGGCCCCTTGAGGATAGATAGCATTTAGGGGCATTACTTTGATATTCCCTTCGGACGAGGCCAGCTTATCCATGTGATAGATGGCATCTATCTTATTGGTCTCGATACCGATATAACCCCTCTTGGCCCCGACGGTGGCCATGATAATCTTTAGGCCGTCTAATATCTTATCGCCTCTCTCTAAAAAATTACGGTGGTCTGCCGCCAGATAGGGCTCGCATTCACCACCGTTGATTATCACATCGAATATGGGCTTATCCTTGGGAGGGGTAAGTTTCACGTGGGTCGGAAAACCCGCTCCACCCATGCCGACTACTCCGGCCTCGCGAACGGCCGCCCTGACCCTATCGGGATCTTTTGCCTCCTCATCGCTGAGCCCCTTGAAGGATATGGTCTCCTCCTTGTCGTCTGGGGTTATGACGATGCTCAAGACCTTCTTCCCATCCCCGCCAAGCCTGGGCTCTATGGCTTTTACTTCGCCCGACACGCTAGAATGCATGGGAGCTGAGATGAAGGCTTCGGAGTCGGCAACCTTCTGTCCGACCAGAACCCGCTCCCCGACCGAGACGATCGGGCTTGCCGGCGCCCCGATATGTTGAGACATCGGTATTATGATCTCTTCGGGCAGGGAGATCTCCTCTATCTTTTTGCGCCCAAGAGCCTTCTTGGCCTCATCATACCTCTCGGGAAATATCAGTCCCCTCTTTATTCTCTTGATCTCGCTAAATATGCTTATTGACAGGGCTCATCCCTCCATTTGGAAGTCAATCCGAAAAAGAGCTCGATCTCACGTTTTGCACTTTCGAGCGAATCGGAACCGTGAACGATGTTCTCAGATATATCTGTGGCTAAGTCTCCTCTTACGCTGCCTGGCTCAGCTTCGGAGGGATCCGTTGCACCCATCATCTTCCTGACAGATGAAACCGCACTCCTCCCGCTTATCACCATGGCCACAACGGGCCCGGAGGTTACATAATCGATCAGATCCTTAAAGAAGGGCTTGCCGTCATGGGCAGCGTAATGCCGCTCGGCCAGGCTCCTCTCGATTGTCATCATCTTCATCGCTTCGATCGCAAAGCCCTTTCTCTCCAGGCGGCCAATCACCTCTCCTACCAGGCCCCTTTTTACTCCATCCGGCTTCACCATCAAAAACGTCTTCTCCAAAACTGCTCCAAATATTTGTAACTTTTAATTACAATCTAACAATTAATGGATTGTACAACACGCAAACTCTCCCTTCAAGAAGATTTGCAAAAAAAATTCCGCTTTGTTGTTGGGGTTAATTATTGGAATCGGCTAAAACCAGGCTTGAATGGGCTTTAAAAAAAACTAGCAAAATCGGCAACTCTCTTGCCATCTCTTATCAAACTACCAAAATTGGCGCCCCAGGTTGGGCTCTAGCCGGAATATCTGCAAAATACCGGTCGCTAAGCTCTCATCCTCAATGCCCTTGTAATCAAAATATCAAAAGAGGATGGATGACTCAACTAAATAGAACAGCTTGTTGAAACCATTATCGGCTTGAGTGATGCTTTGCTTGGAGGTTGAGGCATTAGAATAGATAATTGGTCAAAAGATAGCCGATAAGGAAGAAGAATAGGCAGAAAAAGAAGATTGCTATCAGGTTTTTTGACATTCCATTGCCTCTCTTCTTACCCTTGGTCGAAGGAGCGTGATTGCTTTCCAAAAGAGCCCCCTTTCCTGATGGCCGCCTTGGCTTCGGCGACGGTCGATAGCGATCCCGTTACGCATATAACATCCGAAGAAGCCGATCTTGCCAGGGCCATCTCAATGGCCGATTCCACGTCTTGAGCAAAGAGGACTTCTCTTTTGCGAAGTGAGCGAGCCAGCCTCTCGGGCTGAGCAGAGCGCTGGTTATTATTCTTGGTCAAGATGAATGAGGCATCGAGCAAGGCGAGTTCGCTCAAGATGCCTTCAACATCCTTGTCGTCCAATATTGCCAGTATGAACTCAAGCTTATCATATTTAAACCCGCTTTTTAGTGATTTTACGAGTTCTTTTGCCCCGGCTGGATTGTGGGCGCCATCAAAGATTATGGTCGGATTTACGGAAACGATCTCGAGACGTCCGGGAGACCTTGCGTCTTTAAGGACCCTTTTCGTAAGCTCAATATCGAGCGCTCTATTCAACGTCGCTTCGGCGGCTACAAGGGCCAAGGCGGCATTCTTCATCTGATGTTCACCAAGCAAGCTCGTTTTGAGATCTTCGTAGTTGCCATAGAGCCCTTTGACCGAAAAAGCACTGGCCGTAGCCACAAGAAAGAAGTCTTCACCAAGAGCCTTCAGCTTAGACCCCTCTTTTCTTGTGCGCTCCTCGATGACCGGCCTTGCTTGCGGACATAGGTCGCCGACCAGGGCCAAGGAGCCCTCCTTAATTATGTGCGCCTTTTCGAAGGCGATCTCTGCCACGGTATCACCGAGACGATCGGTATGATCGAGGGCCACATTGGTGATGACCGAGACTTTGGGTCGACAAACGCTGGTCGCATCCCAGCGGCCGCCCATTCCGACCTCAAGGACGGCCAGATCGACCTCGGCCTCTTTGAAGATTAGAAAGGCGAGCGCCGTTGAGAGCTCAAAGTAGCTCAAAGAATCCGGGTAAATCCGTTCGTTCAGCCTCTCGACGTAGGGCTTTAAGTAAAAGACGGCTTTATGGAAGGTCTCCTTATCGATCTCTTCGCCCGATATCTCATATCTTTCGGTCGGAGATATCAGATGGGGTGAGGTGAAAAGACCGGTCTTCAAGCCGTGGGCCGAAAGAAGGAGAGAGAGTATTCTCGAGGTCGAGGTCTTGCCGTTGGTGCCGGTAACTTGGATCGCGTCATATCCTCTATGGGGAGAGCCCAGTTCAAAAAGGAGAGCTTCGATCCTTTCGAGGCCTGGATTTATCTCATTATATCCGAATGAATTTAGGTAACTTAAGGCTTGGTCGAAGTCGATTGACATGGCCGCTAGCTTCCAAGCTGGCCGAGCTGGCCAAGCAATTTATCCCTCTCATAAAGAAGTTCGGCCTCTTTGGCCTCTTCTTTTGCAACGATCTCCTTTGGGGCCTTCTCGATGAAACTCTGATTTTTGAGTTTTCCCCCTATGACTTTGAGATCATCTTCTATCGCCCCAAGCCTCTTTGAGAGGCGTTCTTTTTCAAGATCGATATCTATTAGCCCCTCCAAAAGGACATGTATCTCAAATGGGCCTTCGACGGCAACAGCCGACTTTGCTGGAATCTCGATGCCCCGTCCTATCTTCACCGTCTCCACATTGGCCAGGGTCTTTATATAAGAGAGCATGCTGGCAAAAGGTCCCTCCAGAAGATCCTCTTCACACTCGATTCTGACCTCGATCGATTTTGAGGGTGGTATAGAAAAACTCGCCCTTATCGATCTTATGGCCACAATGATCTTCTGGACCAGCTCAAAATCGTCCTCCAGTTTCGAATCGACCTTAAATTCAAAACTTGAAGGCCAGTCGGAGATCATTATGCTCTCTTTCGAAAATTCAAATCTTGCCCATATCTCTTCGGTTACAAAGGGCATAAAGGGATGCATAAGCCTCAAAAAGCTCTCCATTATGGTCCATAAGACTGATTGAACGGTATTTCTTTGAAGGTTGGTCTTACCATCCTCGCCGATGGAATAGAGGCTCTCTTTGGAGATCTCCAGATACCAGTCGCAGAATTCGCCCCAGAAGAAGTCGTATATCCTCTTTGCCGTATGGCTTAAATTGTATGATTTAAAATCGGATTCGACCCCTTCGATGAGGCTGGAAAACTTGGATAATATCCAGCGGTCGGCAAAGTCGAATTCTGGAGGTAAGTCCCTAGAGTAGCCCTCCATATTCATGATGACGAGCCGTGAGCCATTCCAGATCTTGTTGACGAAATTTCGGCTCATCTCGAGCTTCTCTTCAGAAAATCTCATGTCCTGGGCTTGCGACTGAATTATCAGACCGAATCTGGTAGCATCGGTGCCATACTTTTCGATCAAATCCAAGGGATCTACGCCCGTTCCAAGCGATTTGCTCATCCTTTTTCCGTCGATCGTCATAACGGTGGGATGGACGATCACGGTCTTATAGGGCACATCGCCCATGAATTTGAGCCCCATCATGTTCATCCTGGCCACCCAGAGATATATGATGTCTCTGGCCGTGCTAAGGACCGAGGTGGGATAGAAGAATTTTAGGTCTTCGGTCTCACTTGGCCAACCCATGGTGGCAAATGGCCAGAGAGCCGAGCTAAACCAGGTGTCCAAGACATCTTCGTCTTGAATCAATTCGCTTGAGCCACATGTGGAGCAACTCGATGGGGTTTTGAGGGTAACCGTGATTGCCCCGCACTCGCAATACCAGGCCGGGATCTGATGACCCCACCAGAGCTGACGGGAGATGCACCAGTCTTTGATATTTTCCATCCAGTCAAAATAGACCTTCTCCCAGCGTCTGGGGGAGAAGACTATTCTGCCTTCCTTTACCGCCTCGATGGCCGGCTCGGCCAAGGGTCTCATTTTGACGAACCATTGATCCGAGAGATAGGGTTCGATCACGGTGTGGCAGCGGTAGCACTTACCGATTGTGTGGGAGTGTGAAACCGACTTGTCTAAAAACCCAGCCTCTTCAAGATCCTTTAAGATTGCCTTTCTTGCGCTATATCTGTCCAGGCCCAAATAGGCGCCGCCATCTTCATTTATCTTGGCATTGGGGGTAAAGATATTTATCATCTCAAGGCCGTGGCGCTCACCCATCTCAAAGTCGTTCATGTCGTGAGCCGGGGTGACCTTGACGGCTCCCGTTCCAAATCCCATCTCGACCGCCTCGTCGGCTATGACCAGTATCTCACGCCCTACCACGGGCAGAATCAGGGTTGCGCCTATATATTTTTTGTAACGGGGGTCATCTGGATGGATGGCCACGGCCACATCGCCGAGCATAGTCTCGGGCCTGGTGGTCGCGACGGTTATGTGATCTTTGGCCCCCTTGACGGGATATTTTATATGCCAGAGGTAGCCCTCGGTATCCTCGTGTTCGACCTCGATGTCGGATAAGGCGGTAAGGCAGCGGGGACACCAATTGATTATCCTGTTGCCTCGATATATGAGACCATCTTGGTAAAGATCTACAAAGACTTTCTTTACGGCGGTCGAATAAAGCTCATCCATGGTGAAACGTTCCCGGCTCCAGTCGCAGGAGCAACCCATCCTTTTCAGTTGGCCAATTATGGTGCTGCCATATTCTTCCTTCCACTTCCAGACCCGTTCAATGAAGCCGTCGCGGCCTAGGTCCTCTTTGGTCAGACCTTCTTTGGCCAGTTCTTTTTCGACCACATTTTGGGTGGCGATACCGGCATGATCCGTGCCGGGCAGCCAGAGGACGGCTTTCCCCTCCATCCTGGCCTTCCTTATCAGAATATCTTGGATGGTATTGTTTAGGGCGTGACCCATGTGGAGCGATCCGGTCACATTGGGCGGGGGGATTACGATGGTAAAGGACTCTTTTGACGGATCCGCCTCAGCGGTAAAATAGCCTTCCTTGAGCCACCCTTCATACCATTTACTCTCAACATCATTGGGCTCATAGCCCTTGCTCAGCTCATTCTTTGACATCTACGCTAAAACCACCTTAGGATCCATCTACCGGTTCATCGTCCTTCCTCATCTGTTCAACCTGGATCCGGCCCTCTTTGAAGGAGTCGAGAAGGCGCACCGCCAGGCCGTCGTCGCCCCTTCTGGCCTTGGGGGAATCGCAATTCTCTTCCTTTCGTCCAAGGATGCAGGCGCCGGCCACCTCAATATACCATTTGCAATTCTTACACCTGGAACTCTGCATGGTCTTTCCCTTTTAACTTTATTTATCCCTTACAAGCCTGGCAAATCTCCGCTTGCCAACCCTTATAATCTCTCCGCCCTCGACGGTTATTTCGGCATCAGTCGATGATATCACCTTATCGCCCAGACTCACTCCGCCCTGCTCTATCAGTCTCCTCGCCTCGCCGTTGGTCTTGGCAAAGCCCAAGTGGGTGATGAGTTTGACTATCCATATCTTGCCATCTGAGAAAAGGCCTTTGTCGATTATTATCTCATCTATCTCGGATGGTAAATCGCCAAGTTTGAAGATGGCGTCAAATTCGGCCTCAGCCGCCTCGCCCGCCTCTCTGCCATGATAGATCTGGACAACATTTGAGGCGAGACGCCTCTTGGCTTCGGCCGGATGGACGGTCTCGTCTTTGAGGCCCTTTTCTATCCTATCTATCTCTTCGACTGAAAAGGTCGAGGCCAGTCTGAAGTATTTGATCATTATGCTGTCTGGCACCGACATTACCTTGCCGAACATATCGTTTGGGGGGTCGGTCAGACCGATCTGGTTGCCCAGGCTCTTGCTCATCTTCTGGACGCCGTCCGTCCCCTCCAAGATGGGAAGAGTCAAGACGACCTGAGCCTCTTGATGGTATAACTTCTGCAGATCACGACCGGCCAGCATGTTGAAGGTCTGGTCGGTCCCGCCTATCTCTATATCTGATTTGAGCATAACCGAATCGTAACCCTGCATGACAGGATAGAGGAACTCATGTAGTCCGATGGGTGAATTCTCGCGATAACGCTTGGCAAAGTCATCCCTCTCCAAAAGGCGAGCTACGGTAAATTTTGAAGTTAATTTGACCACATCCGAGAAGTTCATCTCGTTGAACCAGCGACCGTTGTAATCTACGACTGTCTCGGTCTCATCCAATATTTTGAAGGCCTGACTGGTATAGGTGATGGCATTCTCTCTCACCTCATCCGCACTGAGTTGGGGGCGGGTAACCGATTTAAGAGAAGGATCCCCTATTTGGGCTGTAAAGTCCCCGATAAGAAGGATTATCTTATGACCCAAGTCCTGAAGCTCGCGAAGCTTTCGAAGTGGAACCGCGTGGCCCAGATGAAGATCGGGCGAGGTGGGATCGACTCCGTACTTCACCGTCAAGGGCTGATCCTTATCGATGGCCCTTTTCAGTTTGGCCCTGAGATCTTCTAAGGGCAGGACCTCTTCGAGTCCATTCAATATGATTTCAAGCTGCTTTTCGAGACTTAGCATCGGCTCTTTCCTTCGCTTAGAATGGAAAAAATCTTACCATAGTCGTCTTTGGCCTGTCCAACTTGAAAAACCTTAAATCCTTAAGGTTATTTGATGGATTGTGATATAATTTCAACATAAAAAAGAGCGTGCTAAAGAGGGATATGTATCAGGCAAAGCGGGTTAGTAAGACCGATTCCAAAAAAAGAGGAACCCTTCGCATAAAGAAGTTCTTCTTCATAGCGTTTCTGGCCTTTCTCGCCCTCTTTTCGATGGGGGTCGGCGTCCTCTTCGGCCTTGCACAAGAACTACCCCGCCTTGAAGCGCAGACGCAGAAGGCAACCGCCCAGACTTCGAAACTCTATGACGTAAACGGCAAGGTGATTGCCGGTCTTCATGCCGAACAGAATCGCGTTCTTATCCCCTTGGATGATATGCCAGATGACATCAAGAATGCGGTTATCGCCATTGAAGATGAACGGTTCTACAAGCATATCGGGTTCGACCCCATAAGGATAATCGGGGCGCTGCTCGCGGACGTCAAGGCGGGAGGCCGTCCCGTTCAGGGAGCAAGCACCATAACCCAGCAATACGCTAAGAACATGTTCCTGACGGCCGACAAGACCATAGAGCGCAAGCTGAAAGAGCTCCTCTTGGCTTATCAACTCGAGAGGCGATATAACAAGGATAAGATCTTAGAGAAGTACCTAAATACCATCTATTTCGGCGCCGGCTGCTATGGCATTGAGACCGCTTCGGAGGCCTTCTTCGGCAAGCCGGCCAGTCAGATGAGTCTGGCCGAATCGGCCCTCTTGGCCGGCGTCATCAAGGCACCCAACACCTACTCCCCTTACAAGGATTCCAAGAGAGCTAAAGAGAGGCGCGACCTTGTCCTGACTCAAATGAGAAAGCTCGGATTCATCACCAAGAAAGAAGAGGCGGCTGCCAAGGCTACCCCGATCAAGGTATATGAGCTCAAGATGGGGAGCAGCAAGGCCCCCTATTTTGTCGAATATGTAAAGCAGAGCCTCTTAGACGAGCTCGGAGAGAACGCGGTCTTTAAAGGTGGGCTCGAAATCTATACCACCTTGGATCTGGACATGCAGACCTATGCCGAGGAAGCTATCTTGACCGCCCTAAATAAAGAGGGGGACCCGAGCGCCGCTTTGGTGGCCATAGAGCCTAAGACCGGCTACATAAAAGCACTTGTTGGTGGGAAGGATTTCAGCACTCAGAAATATAACCTGGCCATCCAGGGAATCAGACAACCCGGTTCATCATTTAAGACCTTCGTCCTTACGGCCGCCATCGATAAGGGCTGTTCGCCGAGTAGGATATATGAATCCGGTCCGATAACTTTTCAGATGCCCGGTCAGGACTGGAATGTAACCAACTATGACGGTGGCTCAAAGGGGCCCATAACCATTAGGCAGGCGACAATCCTCTCGGTCAACGGGGTCTATGCCAGACTGATAATGGACGTCGGCCCCGAAAACGTTGTCAAGATGGCTAAAGAGATGGGGATAAAGACCGACCTTAAGCCCTACCCCTCGATAGCCTTAGGAGCACAGAACGTCAGTCCGCTCGAGATGGCTTCGGCCTACGCCACCCTGGCCAATGAGGGAGTCCGTTGTGAGCCGATCGCGATACTTAAGGTTCTGGACTCGGGGGGTAAGGTCTTAAAGTATAATAGCATCAAACAGAAGGATGCCGTCAATCCGGCCACCGCTTACCTGGTAACCAACATCTTGCAGGACGTTATAAGAGCAGGCACCGGGAGACGGGCAAGCATCGGCCGGCCGGCTGCCGGCAAGACCGGAACCGCTCAGAGATATCAGGATGCTTGGTTTGTCGGCTACACGCCAGATCTTGCAGCGGCGGTCTGGGTTGGACATCCCGAAGGTTCGATACCGATGAGAAACGTTCATGGCATCAGGGTAACCGGCGGTTCATTCCCGGCTCAAATATGGGGCAAATTCATGTCTAATTCTCTGGCCGATACCCCAAAGACGGCTTTCGCCGGCCCCAAGGGTGGGGTTACAAGCGCAACCATCTGCCCCGAAAGCGGCTTTCTTCCAAATGAATTTTGCCCGAATCCAACCAGTGGAAGCTTCGTCAAGGGAACGGTGCCGACCAAAAGATGTAAGCTCCATGTGGGCCTGGTCCTCTCCGATGTTGCTGGTATGCGGGAAGAGGTGGCTGTAAGCCTCTTGACCGAAGAGAAGTTTCTGGTCAAGAGAAGCGAAGAGTATAGTGAAGGTGTCGAAAAGGGAAGGGTCATCAGTCAAAGCCCCGCCGCCGGCACCACGCTTAAGGAAGGATCCGAGGTCAAGATAGTCGTCAGCCTCGGACCCGAAGAAGAGTCCGGTTAAGGATACATTTAAGGCTTACTTCCTCTTGACCCTAACCAGTCCAGAGCAGGCAAGAACCTCGACTCCCCTCTTCTCTATCTCATCCAATATCAGATTTAAACCCAGATTGTCGCTGGCTATATGGCCGGCTATAACCACGTTTACGTGATGCTTCTCGGCCTTCTTCTTGAGTTTATCGCTCATGTGCATTCCGACCACCGTGCCCACTCCAGCGTCGGCCAATTTCTCATAGATATCCTCGGGCCCCTCTGTCCCTCCCGTCATATCTACCACTACCCGTCCGGCCCTCTTATCGCCGTCTCCAATCAGGATGGTCGGCCCAGCTCCCATCCGGGCCGCCTCTTTATACTCATCTATATTCTTTAAGAAATCGACAACATCCTTGACCGTGTATGGCTTGGCCTCGTCGAGTCCCTTTTGAAGATAGGCGGTTACCATATTGTCGGAAGGTGTGTGGATGTTCATGAAAGGGATGCCAAGAAGCTTTGCCGCATCGATGGCCCGGTTGTGGTTGACCGGCATGAGTGAGCGTGCTACCTCTTTCATCCTCTTGTCGATCAGAAAATCGGCCACATTTATCGGCACGCCTTCCCGGTGCCAGATGTCGGCCTGCATCTTCATGACCTCTGAGAGACCGGCAAGGGCGCGCCCCTCCGGATGGTGGGCCAGAAGAAGATCTATTCCTTCGCCCTTTTCGTTGAGACGATCGGTCAGAACCACTTCGCCTACCTCGATGTCGATACCACAAATTAGCTTTTTTACCTCGGCCTGAGCGTCTCCAAAGAGTATCCTGGTGTCGGAGTAGGGGTTGGTCAGGCTCTCTTGGTCAAAGATAGCCCTTTCGCCCTCCTCCATCTTCTTAAAATTCTTTTTGGCTTTGGACAAAAGCCGGTCTATCTCATCTTTACCTCTGGGGTCAGCCTCCATCCCCATCTTTAAGGCCAGATCGTATATCTCCTTTATCTTCACCTCTTCCTCCATATCTACATTCTCTTGATTAACTTGGACTTGTTTGAAATATTAATATAATCATACTTATGACGAGCCTTAAGTCAAGATAAGCCAGGCTTGGCTTTCGGCCGGTTTGATGAGGCCGGGCTCTTGATATATTGTGGAGTAAGCAGATTGAGGGGGTTTTTGATGGATGAGTCCCATGAACACTCTGAGATAAGTCATAACGCCCATGTCGATCGGGCCCATAAAAGCGATGTTGACCATTCTTCCCACAAGGGGCACGGGGCTAACCACCGGGGCAACATGACCAAAGATCTCAAAAATAGATTCTGGGTATCCGCCCTTCTTACCATTCCCATACTACTATTATCCCCCTTAATTCAGAATCTATTCGGTTTTAGTCTTGTTATAGCCGGAAGTGATCTAATCCTTTTTATCTCCTCCAGCGCTATCTTCTTTTGTGGCGGCTTCCCTTTTTTGACTGGATCTGTCGAAGAATTGAGGCGAAAAGACCCCGCCATGATGACCCTAATCGCTTTGGCAATATCGATTTCGTACATCTACAGCTTGGCCGTGCTCTTGGGTTTTGAGAGTGAGCCCTTCTTCTTCGAGCTTGCCACCTTGATTGATATCATGTTGATAGGCCATTATCTTGAGATGAAGTCGATCATCTCAGCCGGAAAAGCCCTTGAGGGACTGGCCAGGCTGCTTCCAGATACGGCCCATCTGATTAAAGGTGGCAAGATGACCGATATCAGAACCAACGACTTAAAGCCCGGTGACCGCATTCTGATCAAGGCTGGCGAAAGGATCCCCGTCGACGGCCTCGTCCTTGAAGGCGCAAGTTACGTCGATGAATCGATGCTAACCGGCGAATCGCTCCCCGTAAAAAAGGAGGCCGGCAATAAGGTCGTGGCCGGATCGCTTAATGGAGATGGGGTGATGGAGGTCAACTTGGAAAAGAGCGGAGAAGGTACCTATCTAAACAAGGTTATGGAGCTCGTAAGGGAGGCTCAGGCCAGCAAATCGAGAACCCGCCGCCTAGCCGACCGGGCTGCTAGATTGCTGACTTTTATAGCCATCATTTCGGGCTCTTCCACGTTCATCTTCTGGTATTTGAATGGACGAAGCCTGAGTTTTGCCGTCGAGAGAATGGCCGCCGTCATGGTCATAGCCTGCCCACACGCCCTAGGTCTTGCCATACCGCTCGTAAGCTCAATCTCCGGGGGATTGTTGGCAAAAAAAGGTCTGATTATAAAAGATAAAGCCGCCTTCGAGGAGGCCAGAGGGGTAACCGCTGTCCTCTTCGATAAGACCGGCACCCTGACCGAAGGCACGTTTGAAGTGATCTCGGTGAATATTATCGACGATTCATTCGATGAGACGGCTTTAATCGGTCTGGCCGCCGCGCTCGAGGAGAAGTCGGAGCACCCCATCGCCAAGGCCATCTTAAAGAGGGCATTGGCCTTAAGCGTCAGACCGAGCGCGGCGGCCGATGCTCAGGTCATAAAAGGGGTCGGGATCAAGGGGTTAGTTGACGGCCGAGAGGTTATGCTGACAAGCAAGAGATATGCTAAGGAGCACAACCTAACCTTAGCCAACGCTGAGGATGAGGGGGCCGAAACTCTCGTCTATGTGATCGTCTCCGGACGCCCGGCTGGCGTAATAAGCCTGGCTGACCGGATTAGGACTGAGTCCTACCGGGCCATCGAGAGCCTTAAGGCTGCCGGAATAAAATCTTTTATGCTGACAGGGGATAACGAGAGGGTTGCTAAAGCAGTCTCGGCTGAGCTGGCCTTAAACGGTTATTTTGCTGAAGTGCTCCCTCACGAAAAGCGAGATAAGGTGATTGAGCTTCAGGCTCAGGGAGAGATAGTAGCCATGACAGGAGATGGAATAAATGACGCACCGGCCCTTTCAACGGCGAATGTGGGGATAGCTATAGGTTCGGGAACCGAGATTGTGGCCTTGGCAGCCGACATAATCCTGGTCAAAAGCAGGCCGAGCGATGTTCCCCTCCTCATCTCGTTCTCAAAGAAGACTTTCGGTAAGATGATCGAGAATCTGGTCTGGGCAACCGGTTATAATGTGATCGCCATACCGCTTGCAGCCGGCCTTCTGATCGGCAAGGGCATCCTTCTCGCGCCTGCGACCGGCGCCGCCCTCATGTCTCTCTCGACGATCATAGTCGCCGTAAATGCGCGCCGGCTTAGTGTGGAAAGATGATTTCGCCCAAGAGAAAGATGAGCACAAAGAGTCCTATTCCCGTCGAGATGACGACCAAAACCGCCCTCTCCCCCTTGTAGATCATCGAGAAAGTCCCCGCAAAGAAAGCAACGAGACCGAAGAGGGCCGCAAACAAAAATGGTATCGTAAGATAGAGGTTGTCGAAAAACCCCGCTCCTCCCCGCTCTCCCATCGAGACCATCGAGAATAATACGACCATGCTGAGCAGAAAGAAGAGGATTGATATGATAGATATCCTTCCAGGGCGCGTCTTGGGCATAAAAATCCCTTCTTTAAGATCAAGAACGATTCAATTGTAACACATGGCTTGCGATTTATGTCACTTCTTCGAAACGTGAGAACTGGCCTTTATATAGAACCTTAAGAGGGACTCCTTGCCATCTGAAATGCCGATCCTTGTCGTGGAGACCATCTCCCCCACCTTAAGACCTTCCTCCACGATAAAGAGGTCCTCGCCCGTCAGAGAGAAACCGTTTAGCTCAAGACCTATCCCCATGGCCTGGGTCAGTCTGGCCGGCCCGCTCGCGATATCTGTCTTCTTTACATGGCCCCTGCGCTTAAGCATAATATCTACCCCCTCAAGGGGCTCAAGCGCCCTGACGAGGACGGCTCCAGCCACCCCATCTTTTTCGGTTACCACATTGAAGAGGTTGTGCATCCCATAGCTGAAGTAGACATAGGCAAATCCGGATGGACCAAACATTATACTGCTCCTTGGCGTACTTCCTCGATGAGCGTGGCTTGCCGGGTCGCCTGGGCCCAGGTAGGCTTCTGTCTCAACGATCATCCCGGAGGTTCTGCCGTATGTATCGACTCTGACCAGGACTTTGCCGAGAAGATCCCTTGCCACCATTGCGGTCGGCCGCTCATAGAAGTCTTTCTCAAGACGCTTCACTCGGTTTTTATCCCCTTTACGTCAATTCTTCTCCAACATCGATAGCATCACGTTCAAGGGATGGGCATTGACAACATCTTCTCTGGTCAACCAGCCTCGCTTGGCTGTGGCTACCCCGAAAAAAATATATTTGAGTTGATTTAAGTTGTGGGCATCGGTGTCTATCGCAAACCTTGCCCCAGCTTCTTTGGCCTTCTTGAGGTGCTCATCCTTTAAGTCGAGCCTTTCAGGAAGGGAGTTGAGTTCCAGGAGCGTCCCTGTCTTTGCCGCAGCTTCAAAGACCCGGTCAAGATCGAGCTGATACGGGGGCCGCTTGCCAAGAATCCTTCCGGTCGGGTGACCGATGATGTCGATGTTTGGATTCTCCATCGCTCTTATCATCCGCGCTGTTAGTTCATCCTTGGCCATAGAGAAACCGCTGTGGATTGCGGCGATCACGATATCAAACTCCTCCAAGAAGTCGGTCTCAAAATCGACATCTCCCTCGAGCTCGATGTTGAGCTCAATTCCCTTTAGGACCCTGAAGTTATCGATCTTTTCGTTGACCAGATCTATCTCCTCAAATTGTCGCTTAAGGTCATTTTTGGTAAGCCCCCTTGCCACTTTAAGCCCCTCGGCGTGATCGCTTATCGCAATGTATTCATAACCCAAATCCTTAGCTGAGGCGGCCAGCTCCTCAATCCTATTTAGCCCGTCGCTATAGTTGGAGTGGACGTGAAGATCGCCCCTTACATCACCGATTTCGATCAGCTCAGGCAGACTGCCCGATAGGGCCGCCTCTATCTCTCCCTTGTCCTCGCGCAAAGTCGGGTCCATCATCTTCATGCCGAGCACCTTGTAAATCTCTTCTTCGCGCCGGCCGCCCAAGCGCGTGCCCGTCCCTGCATCGAATATCCCGTATTCACTTATCTTATAACCCCTTCTCTTGGCAAAATCCCTCAAGCGGACGTTATGCTCCTTGGAGCCGGTGAAGTATTGCAGGGCCGAGCCGTATTCATTGGGCGAGACGACCCTTAAGTCCACCTGAAGTCCGGCTTCGGTCATGACTGAAGCCTTCGCCCTGCCCCTTTCGATGACCCTAAGCACCCCATCCATCTGGGTAAAATCATCGAATACTTCCTCGCTCATGTTGCTTGAGACGAGTATATCTATATCACCTATAGTCTCCTTCATCCGCCTTAAGCTTCCGGCCGAACTGATATCCCAGACAGAGTCGTTCTTCTTGAGGTGACCGATAACTTTTTCGGCCAGGGGGTAAGCTTCGCTTAAGAGAATCCTCTCCCGTGAGCGGCAGAAGTCCTCGATGGCGGCTATGATGGCTGTTTCGGCTTTCTTTCCCATCTTGGGCAGACTTTGAAGCCTGCCCTCTTTTGCCGCCAAATAGAGCTCTTCCACATCGGATATGGCGAGCTCATCGTAGAACAGCTTGGCCTTTTTGGGCCCGACATGCGGGATCATCATCAGATTCATCACGCCCCGTGGGACGAGCGCAAGAAGCTCTTCATGATAGGAGAGCCTGCCAGTCAAGAG
Source organism: Actinomycetota bacterium (assembly GCA_030017835.1). Lineage (NCBI taxonomy): Bacteria > Bacillati > Actinomycetota > Actinomycetota bacterium. The sequence goes on from JASEGU010000003.1 coordinate 54,873, forward strand.
GAGCTCTTCGATCTTTTGGGCGATGCTTTTGCCTACGCCGGGTATTTTCTCTAGGCCGCCCTCTTTATAGATCTCAACCAGGTCTTGAGTGAGACCCATGATGGCCCGGGCGGCTCGGCTGTAGGCGTTGATTTTGAAGCGGGATTCGCCAAGGATCTGAAGGATTTCCGATATCTCACCCAAAACCTTGGCGACGGTCTGATTATCCAAATCGGCTCCCAAAGAAGTGGAGGGGCCTTACGCTCAAGCGAGGTAGATCTTCTCTTCTTCCAACATCTTTTGAGCTATCTCGATCTCCTTGATTACGCTAGATCTTGAGGTTCCGCCAAAGCTATCTCTCCTATCGACCGATGTCTCGACCGAGATGAGGCTCAAAACATCTTCCTCGAAGAGGGGGGAGAACTTCTTAAGCTCCTTCAGTTTGAGCTGACCCAGCGTGATCGACTTCTCTATGCAATAGGCGACCATTTCTCCGACCGTCTTATGGGAATCGCGAAACGGCAAGCCCTTATCGGTCAAATAGTCGGCGACGTCAGTCGCAGTTAAGAACCCCTTCTCGGCGGAGGCCCTCATCCTCTCCGGCTTTATCCTGATCGAGCCCAGCATGGCGGCATAGATGTTGAGACAGGCCTTTACGGTATCGGCCCCATCGAAGAGGGCCTCTTTATCCTCTTGAAGATCGCGGTTATAGGCGAGGGGGAGGGATTTCAACGTGGTTAGAAGGTTTAAGAGATCACCAAATACCCGGCCGCTCTTGCCCCGGACGAGCTCGGCCACATCGGGGTTCTTCTTCTGAGGCATAATGCTGCTCCCGGTGGTAAAGTCGTCACCGAGCTCTATGAAGTCGAATTCGAACGATGACCAGACTATGAGCTCTTCGGAGAGGCGGCTCAAGTGAACCATGATCAAGGAGGCAGCGGCCAGAAACTCCACGATAAAGTCACGGTCGCTCACGCTATCCAAGCTATTCTCGCTAACCTTCGAGAAGCCGAGCTCTTCTGCGACGAAATACCGGTCTATAGGAAAGACCGTCCCGGCGAGTGCCCCCGAGCCTAGCGGCATGCTGTCGGTCCGGTAGCGGCAGTCCTTCAAGCGATCGAAATCCCTTTCAAGCATGAAGAAGTAGGCCATGAGGTGGTGAGAGAGGAGCACAGGTTGAGCATGCTGAAAGTGAGTGAGCCCAGGAATTATCACATCCAGATTGTTTAGGGCAAGTTCGATTAGAACCCTCTGGAGCTCGATTATCAAATTCATGATCGACTTCATCTCATCCTTCAGATACATCCTGACATCCAGAGCAACCTGGTCATTTCGGCTCCGTGCCGTATGTAGTTTGCCACCGACGGTTCCTATCTTGTCTATCAGAGCGCACTCTATGGCCATATGGATATCTTCATCGGCCGGGTCGAAGTCGAAAGCATCGGCCTCTATGTCGCGATATATTTCAGAAAGACCCTCCTCTATCTCGGCTGCCTCCTTTTCGGTGATGATGTCGCACTTGGCAAGCATCTTGACGTGAGCCATGCTCCCCTTGATATCGTAGGCGTAAAGACGGCGGTCGAAATCGAGGGATGAGGTAAACTCCTCAACCAGACCGCTGGTATTCAATTTGAAGCGTCCTTGCCAAAGCTTCATCTACCAGGCTCCCCCTCTCCTCTTTGAGGCCCAAACTTTTATTGGTAGGCCAAAGAGCTCTATGAAACCCTTGGCAGAGTCATGAGAAAAGGCATCGTCAGCATCGTAGGTGGCAAGCTTGTGTTCATAGAGCGACTCGTTGGACTTGCGTCCCACAACGATGGCTGAGCCCTTGTATAGTTTCATTTTGACCTCTCCCGAAACGCTCTTCTGACTCTCTTCGATGAAAACGGCCAAGGCCTCTCTAAGTGGCGAAAACCAGAGACCGTAATATATCAGCTCGGCATATTTCAATTCCAATTGACTCTTAAAATGGGTGAGGTCCCTTTCTAGAGTAAGGGCCTCAACCTCTCGGTGAGCCTGGGTTAATATGACGGCCGCTGGAGACTCGTATATCTCGCGCGATTTTATGCCAACCAGCCTGTTCTCTACCATGTCTATCCGGCCTACGCCGTGACCGCCTCCGATCCGGTTCAAGTCCACGATGAGATCAACGAGATTCATCCCTTGACCATTTAAACCGACTGGAACCCCTTCTTCGAATTGGATCGAAAGATACTCCGGGCTTTCCGGAGCCTCAAGAGGTGATTTGGTCCAGCCGAAGGCATCCTCGGGTGGCTCGATGGCGGGATCCTCCAAGACTCCGCATTCACAGCTTCGGCCCCAGAGATTTTCGTCTATGCTGTAGGGTGAGGATTTGGTCGTTGGAACCGGGATATCCCTCTCTGCGGCATAATTCATGGCCTCATCCCTTGTCATGCTCCACTCCCTTATCGGGGCGATGACTTTGAGCCTGGGATCCAAGGCGGCGATCGCGACTTCGAACCTTACCTGATCATTCCCCTTGCCGGTGCTGCCATGAGCTATGTGGCCACAGCGGCTCTTATTTGCCACTTCTACCAGATGTTTAGCTATCAAGGGGCGGGCAAGTGAGGTCGCAAGCGGGTACTTGCCCTCATAAGTGGCATTTGCCTTTAAAGCCTGCGCGATAAAATCATTGGCAAACTCTTCCCTCGCATCGACCACGTGTGATTCGACCGCTCCAATCTTTAGGGCCTTCTTTCTAATCTCTTCCAAATCACCAGGTTGTCCTACGTCTATGGCCAGAGCGACGACTTCAAGATCGTATTTATCCTTAAGCCAGGCTATGGCGACCGAGGTATCCAGACCGCCCGAATAAGCGAGAACGACTCTCTCCTTCAACTACTCCTCCTTGAAGTCTATTATTTAGAAATCAGGCCAGCTATTCTGACCTCAATACTCTTGGCGGTATCGGCGGTCGGGGTGACGAGAAGGATGGTATCGTCTCCGGCCACGCTGCCCAGGACCTCCCGCCAACCGAGCCTATCGAACGTGGCGGCCACGCCCGAGGCAGCCCCCTCGCTGCACTTTACCAGAACTATATTGCAAGCCGAAATGACCTCGGTGACGAATTCGTTTGCCAGTCTGGCAAACTGGAGCTCACCCTCATAGGTATAATAGCTTTCATCCGTCTTGACCAGCTTCAGATCAACGATATCTCGGCTCAAAGTTGCTTGGGTGGCTCCGATCCCTCTCTCCTTAAGTCTCTGGATCATCTCTTCTTGCGTCTTTATCTTGTATTCATCGGTCAAGGACCTGATTGCCGCCTGCCTCAGTTCCTTCTCCTTCATTTCTCATCCCCGATGAGTAGACTCAAAAGGGCCTTTTGGACATGAAGCCTATTTTCGGCCTGATCGAAGACGACCGAATGGGGGCCGTCCAAGACCGCGGCCTCAATCTCCTCGCCGCGGTGAGCGGGCAGGCAGTGCATCACAAGCGCATCTTTTTTGGCCGAGGCCAAGAGCGCCTCATTTATTTGATATGGGGCAAAAGCCCTCTTTCGCTTGATGGCCTCATCCTCTTGACCCATGCTCGTCCAGACATCTGTATATAAGACATCGGCCATCATGGCGGCCACCTTGGGATCGTTGAGCACCCTGATCTCTTGCTTAAAGTTCCTGGCCAACCCCTTGGCCACCTTTACCACCTCAATGCTTGGCTCAAAACCTTTAGGGGTCGCGACCCAGACGTCCACTCCAACCATGGCACCGCCGAGAAGAAGGGAGTGACAGACGTTGTTTCCATCTCCGATATAGGCAAGCTTGATTCCGGCCAGATGATCCCTCTTTTCGAGTATGGTCAAGAGATCGGCCAGAGCTTGGCAAGGGTGATACTCGTCGGTCAGAGCATTTACGACTGGCACGTCGGAGGTGGAGGCCAATCTTTCCAAAGAGTCTTGGCTGAAGGTGCGCATGACGATGGCATCAACATACCTGGAGAGGACCCGGCCGGTATCTTCGATGCTTTCGCCCCTCTTGAGCTGAAGATCGTTTGTGTTTAAGACCAAAGGATGACCGCCGAGCTGGGCAACTCCGGCCTCAAAGGAGACGCGGGTCCTAGTCGATGGCTTTTCGAAGATGAGGGCGACCGTCTTGCCTTCCAAAAGACGAGGCAACCTCCTTGCCCAATGAAGCTTCTTAAATTCACTCCCCTTGGCCAAAATCTTATATATCTGATCCTGGGTAAATTCGGCAAGGCATAAGCAATCCTTACCTTTGAGCCTTGTCAAATCATCTCCTCTTTTCCGCTTCTGCTCATGATTACATCCTCGAAGATATCCATCGCTAGGTCGATCTCCTTCTCCCCGATCGAAAGCGGGGGTAAAAAGCGGATTATCCTATCGCCTATGGCGTTTATTATTAGACCCTTGCTAAGGGCGCTCTTTACGGCTGCTTTTGCCCCCGGGCTGGCCAGCTCTATTCCGATCATGAGCCCCGTCCCTCTGATCTCGGTTATGCCAGAGCTCTTTGGCATCGCCTCGAGTCTCTTCATTATCTTAACTGACATATTCTTGCAATTTGTCAGTAAATCCTCTTTATCGATCACTTCAAGAACGGCCAAAGCGGCAGCGCAGACGAGAAGATTTCCACCAAATGTGGAGCCATGATCCCCTGGGCTAAAGGCCCGAGAGAACTCGTCTTTGGCGAGGAGGGCCCCTATCGGAAGGCCACCTCCAAGACCCTTGGCCAGGGTCATTATATCCGGCTCTATGCCGTAGAACTCATAGGCAAACATCTCGCCCGTGCGGCCGATTCCGGTCTGGACCTCATCGAAGATCAGAATCAGCCCCGATTCGTCGCAGAGTCTGCGGATCGCCTTCAAATAATCCTTATCACATGGATAGACGCCACCCTCGCCCTGGATCGGCTCCAACATTATCGCACAAGTCTTTTCGCTTATCGTTGAGCGCAGGGTCTCGATCTCGTTTAGGGGAATGTGCTTGAAGCCGACCGGCATCGGTTCAAACGGTCTCTGTTTATCGGGCTGGCCGGTTGCGGCCAGCATCTTCATAGTCCGGCCGTGAAACGATCTAAGGGCAGTTATTATCTCATAGCATCCTTCGCCCTTCTTGGCCTTTGAGTATTTGCGGGCGAGTTTAACCGCTCCCTCATTGGCCTCGGCCCCACTATTGGCAAAGAAGACCTTGTCAGCGAAGGATAGGCCGACAATCTTTTTTGCAAGCTCTATCTGGGGAGACGTATAGAAGAGATTTGAGGTGTGGATGAGTTTTTCGGCCTGAGCTTTGATCGCCGAGACGACTTTGGGATGGGAGTGTCCGACGCTGCTGACCCCTAGACCGCTCAAGAAATCGATATAACGCTTGCCCTCGACATCAAAGAGATAGGAGCCCTCCCCCCTCTCAAAGAGGATGGGGAGACGGGCATAGGTGTTCATATGAAATTCTTCTTCTTGCAAGAGGTAATCCTGAAACAACAAAATCACCCGCCCGTTATCATAGTCCCAATCCCCTCGTCAGTGAAGATCTCCAGGAGCAAGGAGTGGGGGGTGGTCCCGTTTAAGATATGCGCCCTATTTACGCCATCATCGAGAGCTTTCGCGCAAGCCTTTAGTTTGGGCAGCATCCCTTCGCCTAAACCGCCCTTCTCGATCATGGCCTTCGATTCGTTGAGCGTAAGCTCCGATATGAGTGAAGCCTTGTCGCTAAAATCAGCATATAGTCCGTCAACATCGGTTAAGAATATTATCTTATCGGCCGAAAGGGCTGAGGCTATCTCGGCCGCAACGAAGTCGGCATTTATGTTGTAACTCTCGCCGTCCCGGCCGACTCCGACCGAGGCGATGACCGGGGTGAACCCGTCGTCGATCAGATCTACCAAGATGTCCGAGTTTATCTTCTCCACCTCGCCCACAAAGCCGAGATCGACCCCCTCTATCATCATCTTTTTGGCCAGTATCAGCCCGCCATCATCACCGCTGATTCCGACGGCCAGTCGCCCGTGCCGGTTGATCAACTTTACTATTTCCTTGTTTGTTTTGCCGACCAAGACCATCTTGACCAGTTCCATCGTCTCCTTGTCGGTCACTCTAAGGCCGCCGACGAACTTGACATCTTTGTTCATCTTCTTCATGACCTCAGTTATATCTGGTCCGCCGCCGTGGATGATGACCGGATTGATCCCGACGTACTTCATGAGGACGATATCTGTTGCGACCGACTTCTTGAGATTCTCATCAACCATGGCGCCTCCGCCGTATTTGATGACGACAGTCTTGCCATAGTAGTCTTTGATATAGGGAAGGGCATGGACCAGAACCTCGGCCCTAAGTGCATTGTTCATATTCATAACCAAAGATTCTCCTATCCTCTGTATAGAACCCACGGCAAAAGAATGAGGGTCAGAGCCGCAAATATTATCGATAGCGCTACCATGACTATGAGGGAAGCGCCAGCCCCTTTAAAGAAGAAGACGTAGCCGAAGGGAAGCGAGATGGCGCTCCACAGGGCATCCTCGGCCCCTCTCATCAAGATAAAAATGAAATAAGTGCCGTAGAGGGCAGATGAAACCATGAGCACTAAGCCAGGCCCGCTCAAAGAATATATGGTCCATGTCAGCCAGCCGATCGAGATTGTGAGCAATGTTACCGATGTTCCCTTCTTCATGCAATCACCTTTCCAAGCGTCCGTCACTTAAGTCCGGTAGTCGGCGTTGATCTTGATGTAGTCGTAGGAGAGATCGCATGTCCAGACGACCGCCCTTCCCTCTCCAAGATTCAGATCGATGAAGAGCTTGATTTCATCCTGTTTCAAATCTTCCGACACCTTATCTTCATCGAAGCCGCTTCCTTTCCCAGCCGATACGATGACGGTATCCATCAGCTTCACATCGACCCTTTCTTTATTGAGAGCTGCTCCTGAGTGGCCGACGGCCGAGAGTATCCGGCCCCAATTGGCATCCTCTCCAAAGAAGGCCGTTTTGACCAGTAGCGAATTGGCCACCGCCATGGCCGCAAGTTTGGCCTCATCATCGCTTCTGGCATGAGCGACCTCGATCTCTATGAATTTGGTTATCCCCTCGCCATCTTTGACTACGAGCTTGGCCAGCGTCTGGGCTACGTATCTTAGGGCTTCTAAAAAGACCGGGTAGTCAGGATCGCTCGAGATTAGCTTGTCATTATTTGCCAAACCGTTTGCCATCGCCAGAACCATATCGTTGGTGCTGCACTCGCCATCGACGGTTATCATGTTGAAGGAGGTCTCGACCACCTCAGTCAAGGCCTCTTTCAAGCAGGTCCGGCAGATATCGATATCTGTGGTAATGAAGGCGAGCATGGTTGCCATGTTGGGGGCGATCATTCCGGAACCCTTGGCCATGCCCCCAATTCTGACCTCTCTCCCCCCAAAGGGTAAGCTTATGGCCATCTCTTTCTGATAGGTATCGGTTGTCATTATCGCCTCTGCCGAAGCGGCGTTGCCCCCCTTTTTTAGCTCGCCCGCCCCTTCCCTAATCCCCTCGAAGATCTTGTTTGTGGGCAGGGGCACCCCGATTATGCCGGTCGAAGCGACGATGACGTCTTTGGCCTCGACCTTAAGCGCCTCGGCTGCTACTTCAGCCATCATCTTAGCATCGCGCCTGCCCGCTTCACCGGTGCAAGCATTAGCATTTCCGCTGTTTATAACCGCAGCAGAGGCAAGCCCGTCTGCTATATTCATCCGGCTCATCTCGACCGGGGCGGCCGCCATCTTGTTTGTTGTAAATACGGCGGCCGCCTTGGCCTTCTTCTTGGAGACTATCAGGGCCAAATCCTTCTTGCCGCTCGCCTTGATGCCACAGGCCACCCCGGCCGCCAGAAAACCTAAGGGGGCCGCAACCCCGCCTTCAATCATTTTATATAGCTCATCTTCCAATTTAAGCCTCCCAGATGGATGTTCTTCTCCTTTATGGTCTTAAGCCCGCCATCTCAAGACCATCTTTCTCTTTTAGGCCGAGCATCAGGTTCATGTTCTGTATCGCCTGACCGGACGCCCCCTTGATCAGATTGTCAATGGCCGAGATGATTATCAACCGGTTCAACCTCTCATCGACGGCGATTCCGATCTGGCAGAAGTTGGAACCGCTAACCGACTTGACCTCGGGATAGTGGCCTTTTAAAAGGACCTTTACAAAATGCTCACCGGCATAGAAGCCATCGTAGACCGATATGACATCTTCCAAAGAGGTCTTCTTTTTTAGATCGGCGTAGATGGTGCTATATATTCCCCGGGAAAAGGACGCGAGATGGGGAGAGAAAGAGACCTTCACCTCAACCCCGGCGATCTTGGCGAGCTCCGCTTCCATTTCCGGTATGTGTTGATGTATGCCGCCAAGTTTGTAGGAGGTTACGTTCTCGCTGACCTCCGAGAAGTGGAGCTCCTCGCTGGCCACCCGGCCAGCTCCGGAGGTGCCGGTAAGAGCATCTATTATGATGCCGCTTGCCTCGATCAGATCCGCCTTTAGAGCCGGGGCGAGAGCTAAAATAGCCCCCGTTGGAAAGCAACCCGGATTTGCGACAAATGAGCTGGCCTTAATCATCTCCCGGTTCAACTCGGAAAGACCATAGGCCGCCTTGCCCAGAAGTGAGCCTGCGGTGTGCTCCATCTTATACCAGCTCTCATAGATATCTTTGTCGGCAAATCTGAAATCTCCGCTCAAATCGATGAGCTTGACGCCGCTCTCTAAAAGGGCCGGAACTACGTCCATCGACTTGCCGTGGGGCAGGGCCACAAAGACGAAGTCGGTCAGATCTTTTACCCGCCTGGGGTCAAACTCCTCAAAGGAGAGACCAATCAGACCGTAGAGCCCCTTGTTGAGGTCTGCAACTTTGGTGCCGATGTGACGGTTTGCGGTGACATAGCTCACCTCTACCTTTGGATGGTTTATGAGTAGACGCATCAGCTCAGAGCCGGTATAACCTGAGGCTCCAACTATTCCTATCCTAAGCATTCCATCCTCCCAGATTTATCAATAATATCGGCATAATATACACAAACCAAGAATATATGTCAATAAATATTCAATAATTTTGGAGATAGTCTCTTTTGCGGCGGCCTAGGCGACCAAAAAGTCAATCCGCCTGGATGGGATATCCACCGATATCAGCTCGACCATCAGTTTTTCTCCCAGACGGTAGACCTTGCCGAGGCGCTCGCCTCTGAGCAGAAACCTGTCGGGATCGAAGACGTAGAAGTCGTCCTTCATCCGCTTGACATGGATCAGTCCTTCGGCTGAATTTTCGAGTTGGACGAATATGCCAAATTCGGTCACCCCGGTTATGGAGCCCATAAAGACCTCACCTATCTGCTCGCTTAAGAGCTCGCACAGCTTGACATTGACCGATTCCCTTTCGGCATCTTCGGCCTCTCGTTCGGCGACGGATATGTGCTCACATATCTCGCCAAGTTCGTTTGGGAGTTCGATCAGGCCAGCCCTTTGGCTGCCATCCTTGAGGGCGTCTTTGATCATGCGGTGGACGACGAGGTCAGCATAGCGCCGTATCGGTGAAGTGAAGTGGGTATACTCTTTTGAAGCCAGACCGAAATGTGGGGTGCAATTTGGGTGATATTTGGCCTGCTTCATAGCGCGCAAAAGGAGTGAGTTTATGAGGAGCTTTTCACCTCTTGAGCTCGCGAAGTCGAGTATCTTTTGAAGGTTTTTGGGATGGGAGACCTTGCCCTTGACTGGATAATTGAATTCCTTGAGAAGCTCTTTTAACTGCAATAAGAGGTCGTAGTCTGGCTCCTCGTGAACCCGGTATATCATGGGATGAGAGAGATAGTGCATAAAGGAGGCGACAGTCTCATTGGTCAAGATCATCGCCTCCTCGATTATCTTGGTCGCTCTTGTCTTCTCCCTGATGACGACGGACTTGGGTTTTAAGCCTTCGTCTAAAATGACTTTCGGCTCGATGGTCTCAAAATTTAAGCTGCCCCGCTTAAGCCTCTTTGCCTCGAGGATATCGCTCAACTTTGCCATGGTCTTGATGAGGAAGCCGACCTCTTCGTCTTGAAAAACGCCGCTACTCAAGGAGTCATCGACCGCCCGATAGGTGAGCCTCCTCTGGCTCTTGATGAACGATTCGACCACTTCGAACTGCTCGACCTTGCCCTCATGGTCAACGACCATGATGACCGAGAAGGTCAATCTCAAGACATCTGGGTTCAAACTGCAAATATCATTGGATAGTCTTGGCGGAAGCATGGGGATGACGCGATCAACAAGATAGACGCTGGTTCCCCGGCTCCTTGCCTCCTCGTCAAGGTGACTGCCATGAGAGACATAGTGAGAGACGTCGGCAATGTGGACCATCAGCTCAAAGCGGCCGCCCTCCAGCCTCCTTACCGAGACGGCGTCATCGAAATCCTTGGCATCCTCGCCATCGATTGTTACCGTAAAGACTCGACTAAAGTCGCGCCTTTCTGCCAGCTCCTCCTCGCTTATCACACCACATATGCCCGAGGTCTCTTTGAGGGCTGGCTCGGAGAAGCTGGTTGCAAGATTGTGCTCCCTGATAATCATCTCGATTTCGATGCCGACATCATCTCTGGAGCCTATCAGCTCAACGATCCGGCCTCTTGAGACCATGTTCTTATCCGGCCACCGCTCCATCTTGACCAGGACTATCTGTCCCTCTTCGGCCCTGGGCTCCGATTTTGGATCGATAATTATCTTGGTGAATAGTTTCTTGTCTGATGGTATGACATAGGTCGTCTTCTTCTGGATGACCGCCGTACCGACGATCGTTTGGTTGGCTCGTTCGATGACGCGGATTACTTTGCCTTCGATGTTGCCCTCTTTGAACCTGCGCCCGTGGAGACCGACTACGACCTTGTCATTGTTTAGAGCGCCACCCATATCGTCCTTGGAGATATAAATATCTGGACCCTCGGTCAGGACGAAACCGTAGCCACGCCGGTTGGTCTTAAGAACCCCGACGGCGAGATTTGCGCCCTCGAGATGGGTATACTTGCCCTTCTTAGTCCTTGTAAGCTCGCCCTTACTCTCTAATTCTTCTAAGGCGATGGTCAATAGTTCTAAATCGGAGCCAAGCTTTTCTGCCAGCTCAAACTGGGTTAACGGGCGCTGGCCCTTCCTTTTGATTATGCGTAAAATATCTCCCTTAAGCTCGTTTATATCTATGCGGCCTCCTTGGTCAGAATCATGGAATTGATTATCTCCTTGGCCTTGATGAGCTGGTCATCTTGGGCGCCATCGTCGGCGAGCGCAACTACGTGATCCGGGGTAATCCCCTTCTTGTTGATATCCCTACCCTTTGAGGTAAAGTAAGAGGCGGATGTGATCACCAGGGTCGAACTGTCTTTCAGCTTGTGGACGGACTGAACCGAAGCCTTACCGAAAGTCTGCTCGCCGACGATGGCGCCGCGGCCGTTGTCCTGGATGGCGCCGGCCACAATCTCAGAGGCGCTCGCGCTTCCTCCGTTGACCAAGAGGACGAGAGGGATCTTATCGTCGCCTCCTCCCTTGGCCTCGTACTTCTTTATCTCGCCCCTCTTGTTCTTTTCAGTGACTATCACACCAGAGGAAATAAATTTGCTCGCCATATCGACAGCACTCTCCAAAATACCGCCCGGATTGTCCCTAAGATCCAAAATGATTCCCCTAGCCCCTTTGGCCTCCAAATCTAACAGGGCATCGTCCATGTCCTCATCAACCATCTGATTGAACTCTTCTACCTTGAGGTAGCCGATATCTCCATCAATGACTTCGCTTGTGATGTTGGGTATCTTTATGGTGGAGCGGATCATTTTCAATTCAACGAGAGCATCGATTCCCTCCCTCTTTAAGGTCAGTTTGACGCTGCTTCCCTTCTTGCCCTTGATCTTGGATACGATCTCCTCTAAGAGCTTGCCCTTGGTCTCCACGTCATCTACCTTGATGATTACGTCGCCCTTCTTAACACCAGCCTTATCGGCCGGGGCGTCCTTTATCGCCTTTACCACGAGACACTCGCCATTCCTCTGCAAAAGGTAGAGACCGACGCCATCAAACTCGCCGCTGAGTCCCTCGTTCATCTCTTTGGCCTGCTTGGGGTCTAAATATTTGGTATAGGGATCGCCGATTTCCGCTACGGCGCCTCTGACCGCCCCGCGAATCAAGTCGGCCTCATCGATGTCGCCCAGGTAGTCTTCCTTAAGTCTCAAGATGGCCTCATCTAGAAGATTGTAATCTGGCAATCTCTCATCATCTAATGAGCTTGTCAGGCGTTTATTCGTCACAAATCCGGCCAGAAAGGCGACCGAGAAGAAGATGAGTATGGCGAGGAAGAGACCGACGAGGGCAAAGACTTTTTTTCTCATTTATGCTTCAATTCTCCTTAAGTTAAAACCAGTTCATTGGATTTTTCGGCTCTCCACCCTCCCTGATCTCAAAGTGCAGATGAGGGCCGGTGCTGTAACCGGTGCTGCCGACAAGTCCAATTATATCTCCCTTGTTCACCTTTTGGCCAACATTGAAGTTTAGAGCGGAGGTGTGGGCGTAAATGGTCGATATCCCACCACCGTGGTCGATGATGATGGTCCGGCCATAACCCCCTTGCCAACTGGCAAATATCACCGTGCCGCTCTGGGCGGAGAGGATGGGCTGGCCGTAGGGAGCGCCGATATCGATGCCGGTATGCATCCTATAGACCTTGAGGATGGGGTGAAACCTCATGCCAAACCCGGAAGTGATCGGTCCCGTGGTCGGCCACTTAAAAGGTCCAATCGGAGCCTCGGGCCCTTCCCCGCTCTCAAGACTCCTTATGTAGGCCGCAAGTTCGTTTGAGGAGCGTTGGAGTTCGGCCTCGATCTTTTCAGCTGTGGCCCGGTCTCGCTGAACCTGGGTTAGGAGGGTCTTCTTATCTTTGAGATCTGATTGGATCTGATCCCTTTTGATCTCGGTCAAGACTTTTACATCTTTAATATTCTTGGTGTTGGCCTGAAGGGTCGTCAGTGACTCTGCTATCTCGACTTCCCTCGCCTCTATCTCAATCTTCTTCGCTTCCGATTCCGCCTTATCCCCCTCGATCCGCTCCAGAAGCAGTGCATCCTGATCGGCGATGAGGGCAAGGTAACAGAGGCGGGTCATAAGATCGGAGAAATCGGTCGCCCTGAGTAGAACCTGCACGAAGGAGAGGTCTCCCTCTTTATATATGCTGCAAAGGCGCTTTGCCAGCAGTTCTTTCTGTTTTTCAAGGCTCTCTTTGAGGGCTATCAACTCGAGTTCTTTCAACTTAAGTTCGGCCCGGACTATTTCGAGCCTCTTTTCAACCTGGTCGCACTCGGAAGTAAGCTTGCCAAGCTGCTTATTTAGGGTGGAGAGCTCGTTCTCCTTCGCCCCTATCTCGTTGTCTTACTTGGTAATTTCGCCAAGTAAGCCAGACTCCTTCTTTTTGGTCTCCTCTAAGAGCTTTTCATTCTCCTTGAGCTGCTCGTTTATGGAGTCGAGTCGATCTTTGGCGTCACCTATGGGAGAGGAAAAAACGGGTTTGTTAAGTGGTAGGGCGGTTAAGAAGATGATGAATATGGCTACTAAAAAAAGTCTTTGACCCCTAAGTAGCACGATTTCACAACCTTAAAGCCACGATCACCTAAACTCTTAGGAATCGCCGAAGCGCTATTGTGCTCCCTATGGCTCCTATCATTATGCCGCCAAATGTTATGCCCAACATCAATTGAGCAAATGAGGCGGTGCTTATGGAGATCCTAAGGAAGGGTATTATTTCGGTCAACTTCCTAAGTACCCAGACCTTGACGAAGTAGAGAAGACCGATAGCCACGGCCGATCCGGCCAGACCCTGGAACATACCTTCCAAGAGGAAGGGCCATCTGACGAACCACATCGAGGCTCCCACCAGGCGCATTATTCCAACCTCTTTGCTTCTGGCAAGTATCGTAAGACGAATCGTGTTTATAATCAAGACCACCGAAGCAAAACAGAGCAAAAAGGCCGCACCAAATCCGACCCAGCCCATCACCTTAAAGACGGAAAATAGCCTATCTATATACTCGGCCCCATATTTTATGTCGGTCTTTGGCTCTTCGACTACATCCTTTAGGGCCGGATAGGCATTGATTTTGGCCACCGTGGCCTCGATGAGGTTGGCATCCTTTGTAAATATCCTTATTGAAGCCGGAAGAGGATTGCCTGAAAGGGCCTCAAGGATATTGGGCTTATCTTTCAGCTTCTCCTTGAGCCTGATTAGGGCATCGTCTTTCGAGACATAATTTATCGTCTTTACCTCTTGCCAGCCGGTTATCTCATTCTGGAAGGCTTGAACCTGAGCCTCGGCGGCCTCGTCCTTCAAAAAGACCTCTATCTCAAGCTTTGAGAGAATGTCGGTGGCAAATGACCTTAGGATCATAAACATCAATATAAAGGCACCAACCATGAAGAGGGATAGGGCGGCTGTGCTAATGGCCGCGCTGCTCATGGCAAAGTTGCGCCTCAAGCTCTCTATGGCCTCGCGGGTATAGTAGAGAGGCTTAATCTTCATATCCGTATACCCCCCTCGCCTGATCTCTGACCAGATGACCATGTTCCAAGGCAATAACCCTGCGGCGCAGATTGTTTACCATCTCGCGGTCGTGGGTGACCATTAGGATCGTCGTACCCGTCTTATTTATCTTGTCCAAAAGACTCATTATCTCGGCCGAGATGGCTGGGTCAAGGTTGCCGGTCGGCTCATCGGCCAGAAGGAGGGGCGGCCGGTTTACGAAGGCTCTGGCCAAAGAGACTCTCTGCTGTTCACCGCCGGAGAGCTCATTCGGATAGCGGTCGAATTTGCCCTCGAGACCGACCAACCTTAGGACCTCGGGGACTTGGCTCCTTATCACCTGCTCTGATTTACCTATAACGTCCAGGGCGAAAGCCACGTTCTCATAGGCTGTCTTATTGGGTAAGAGTTTGAAGTCTTGGAAGACGCAACCGATGTTTCTGCGAAGGAGGTGAACCTTCCTGGAGGGCATATTTATTATGTCATGTCCGGCCACCAGTATCCGCCCCTGAGTGGGGATTAGCTCTCGTATTAAGAGTTTGATGAGAGTCGATTTGCCAGATCCGCTCGGACCGACCAGAAAGACGAACTCGCCCTTCTCCACATCCATGGTGATATTGTCTAGGGCGGGCTTTCCGCCGTTATACCTCATTGTCAGGTTCTTGATGCTTATCATGCTCTATGCCTCATATGTGAAGATGTTAACAAAAAAGGAAACTTAAATCAAAGCCCCGTGAGCTAAGCTTTCCTTACTATGACCTCTTTAGCGGCCCTTACTATCGACTCTTTGGTCAAATCGAAGTGCTCTAAAAGTTCGCCCTCGCTCCCGGATGTCCCAAAGATATCTTTTATCCCAACCATCTCTATCGGAACGGCCGTCTTGCTGGCCGCAAGCTCGGCTATCGCCCCGCCAAGACCTCCGATAACGCTGTGCTCTTCGGCCGTGACAGCAGCCCCCGTCTTCTTCAGTGAGGCGATGATGGTCGCTTCGTCTAAGGGTTTGATGGTATGAACGTTGATGATCTCAGCCTCAATGCCTTCCGTCAAAAGAAGATCGGCCGCTTCAAGAGCCTTGGCCAGCATTATACCGTTGGCCATGATAGTGACGTCACTACCCTCTCGCATAAGAGGGGCCTTATTTATGTCAAATACGTAACCATCATCGAAGATCGTGGGCACTTTGGAGCGTCCGGTCCTGATGAAGACGGGCCCCTCTATATCGGCCGCCGCCTTGATGGCCGCCCTAGCTTGAATATAGTCGGCTGGAACTACCACCCTCATGTTTGGGATGACCCGCATGAGGGCGACATCCTCGATCGATTGGTGAGAGCCACCATCTTCGCCGACGGTCACTCCGCCGTGACTTGGACAGATTTTCACGTTGAGAGATGCGTAAGCGATCGTGTTTCTCACCTGCTCAAAAGCTCGACCGGTGGCAAAGATTGCAAATGAGCCTGTATATGCGATCATGTTTGAGGCGGCAAGGCCCGCGGCCACCCCCATCATATTGGCCTCGGCCACTCCGCACTCGATGAAGCGCTTGGGAAAAGCTTCCTTGAATTTTATGCTATATGTCGATTTGGCCAGATCAGCCTCAAGAACGACGACATTCTCCCTTTCGCTCCCCAATTCGACCAGAGCATCCCCGTATGCCTCTCTTGTCGCCCTCATCGGTTTAGTCTCGCTCAAAAGCCCCTCCAAAAATAGCTATCTCAATTCGCAAAGCGCCCTCTCCATCTCATCCTTGGTCGGAGCCTTGCCGTGATAGTCGCAGACGCCCTCCATGAAGGAGACGCCCTTGCCCTTGGTGGTGTTGGCCACGATCATAACCGGTTTGCCTTCAACCTCATCGGCCGATTTTAGGGCATCTATTATCTGACCGATTTCGTGGCCATCGATCTCGATGACATGCCATCCGAAAGCCAGCCACTTTTCGGCCAGCGGCTGAACCTCCATGACATCGGAGACAAATCCGTCTATCTGAAGATTGTTATAGTCGGTCATGGCAACCAGATTGTCCAATTTGTAGTGGGCGGCAAACATGGCCGACTCCCAGATCTCGCCCTCCTGGGACTCGCCGTCGCCGATCATGGCAAAAATCTTATGCCCCTCGCCCTTGATCTTGGCGGCCAGAGCCATGCCGCAGGCGACCGCAAGACCTTGGCCGAGTGAGCCTGATGATATCTCGACTCCGGGGACCTTCTTCATGTCGGGGTGACCCTGCAAGATGCTGCCGAGCCTCCTTAAGGTTTTGAGATGATCCCTCTTAAAGTAGCCGGCTTCAGCCAGAGTAGCATAGAGAACCGGGCAGGCGTGACCCTTGCTCAAGACGAACCTGTCCCGCTTGCTCCATTTGGGATTTTTTGGGTCGTGACGCATGTGATGGAAGTAGAGGACGGCAATCATATCGGCCGCCGAGAGGGACCCTCCAGGATGACCGGAGGCGGCCAAACAGGTCATCTCAATGATGTCTGCCCTCATCTTGCAGGCCTTGGCCCTAAGATATGATTCTAATTCTTCTCTATTCAAATCCTAACCTCATTTACAAAGAATGCTCCAATAAGGGATACCACTTAAAGACCGATTCTTCAAGTGCGGCTCAAAAAGTTATTTTAAGTTCAGGAAGTCAAGCACCTTATCTATGGAACTATTGAGCACATCTTCTTCGGTAAATCCGACCTTTTCGGCCATCAGAATGGCGTCATTGAAATTGCCAATATTGCTCGCAATGTGGGAGTCGCTGCTGATGATGACCCTGCAGCCCACGTTCAGAGCCTCTCTTGCAAAGTCGACACAATTCTCATAGCTCCCGAAACGGCTGGTGGTATGGAGGAGCGAACTGTTATTTAGCTCAACCGCCACATTGAAATCTTTAGCTGCACGGGTTACCTCCTTCGCATCGACCTTGAAGGCGGGGTTGCCGGGATGGGCAACTACATCGACGTTTTGATTTTCAATCGAACATATCAAAGCTTCAGTGTTTTTAACCACCCCCAGATCTTCATAACCGCAATTTATGTGGAATGTGGCAAGGACGATGTCGAGCCTCTCCAATATCTCGTCCTCCATGTCGAGACGACCAGAGGGATCGATTATGTTTGCCTCGATGCCGGTAAGGATGCGAACGCCTGCAATTTCACTTGGCAAGACCCTCAAATTCCAGAAATGATAGGGATGAGCGCCGCCGGGCAGGGCGGGCCCGTGATCGGTTATAGCGATGAGTTCGATCCCCTTCTCTTTGGCCGCTTTGGCGGCTTCATCGACGGTGCTGAAGGCATGGCCACTGGCCACCGTATGTACATGTAGGTCGGCTATAAGCTTCATGCCGCCTCCTTATTTCCATCAATAATCCTTAGAATCCGGCCCGATAGTAGGCCACAATAAATTCGTCTAAGTCTCCGTCTAAAACGCCCTGGATATTCCCCTTCTCAAGATTGATCCGATGATCCTTGACCAGGCTGTAAGGGTGAAGGACGTAGGATCTTATCTGGCTACCCCAGGCGATATCCTTCTTTTCGCCCCTCAGTTTATCCATTTCATCTCTCTTTTTCTCCTCTTCCAGTTCGAAGAGACGAGCTTTGAGTATCTGCATGGCGGTATCCTTGTTCTGAAACTGGCTCCTTTCGCTCTGACATTGAGCGACGACCCCTGTTGGGATATGGGTTATGCGAACGGCCGAATCGGTCACGTTGACATGCTGACCCCCGGCTCCACTCGCCCGATAGGTCTCGATGCGAAGATCTTTGGGGTCTATCTCGACGGCCGCCTCATCATCGATGAGCGGGGTTACATCGACCGAGCTGAATGAGGTATGGCGCCTGCTAGATGAGTCGAAGGGGGATATCCGAACCAAGCGATGAACCCCCTTTTCGGGACGGAAATGACCGAAAGCATAAGGGCCCTTGGCGGTAAAGGTGACGCTCTTGATGCCCGCCCCGTCTCCCTGCTGGAAATCGGTTATCTCAGTCTTGAAAGCCTTCTTATCGGCCCATCTAAGATACATCCTAAGGAGCATCTCGGCCCAGTCTTGGGACTCTACGCCGCCCGCCCCCGGGTGGATTGTGACTACGGCGTCGTGATCGTCGAACTCGCCGGTGAACCAGCTCTTCAGCTCGACCTCATCGACCTCTCTATCGAGATCAGCAAGAGCCTCTTCGAGCTCCTTGGCCAGCCTGCCGTCGTCTTCGGCTAAAGCCAACTCATTTAGGACGGCCAGATCGGCTCGTTTTTCATCTATCCTCTCGATGGCCAAAATATCATCCTTCAGCCTGCCGAGCTCCCTCATTACCTCCTGGCCTCTTGTCTGGTCGGCCCAGAGGCTCGGCTCGGCCGCCATTGCCTCGAGCCTTAGAGTCTCTGCCCTCTTGCTATCGATGTCAAAGGTAATCCCGTATCTTATCGATCCTTTCAGCAAGAGCATTCAATCTTTCAGACTGATCCGTAATCATTTACGCCTCCACAACCAATTATGTTGAAACTTAAGTCCCGCAACATTTCTTATATTTCTTCCCGCTGCCACAGGGACAGGGGTCATTTCTGCCCACTTTGGAGCCGGTCGATACCGGAGCGGGCCGCTCTCTCTCATCCGAGCGGAAGATCTTGGCCTCTTTCTTCGGCGCCGGTCGAGGTGCCTCTTCAGTCACCACTTGGGCCCTGAAGATATACTTCACAAAATCGGTTTTAATGCCGGCCATGGTCGTCTCCCAGAGGGAATAGGCCTCGCGCCTATATTCGACCAAAGGATCGCGCTGACCGATGGCCCTAAGTCCGATGCCCTCTTTTAGATAATCCATCTCGTAGAGATGCTCTCTCCAGCGGTGATCGACGACTTGAAGCATGACATGCCGCTCCAGTTGCCTCAAAATATCGCTGCCGAGCTCTTGTTCGCGCTCCTCATAAAGTTTCTCTACCATATTTAAGAAAGCCCCCCTTAAGCTCTCTTGGTTATAGGATGATACGTCGATATTTTTTGGATCGATCCCTAAGGGGAAGAGCTCCTCTAGCTCGGCGAAGAGACCGTCAAGGTCCCAATCCTCGGGATAGGAGTCAGGAGCGGCAAAGGAGCCCACCGTCTCCTCGACTACTTCGCTTATCAGGGTGGCCGCCCTCAGGTGGAGATCGTCTCCCTCCAAGCAGAGCTTTCTCTGCCCGTAGATGACTTCACGCTGCTTATTCATGACGTCATCGTATTCCAAGACATGCTTTCTGATCTGGAAGTTGTGCGACTCCACTTGGCTCTGAGCGCGCTCGACCGATTTTGTGATCATGTTGTGCTCAATGGGGGTATCATCTGGCAATCCCAGCTTATCCATGATATTGCCAATCCGCTCGCCTCCGAAGAGGCGCATCAGATCGTCTTCGAGCGAAATGAAGAACTGGGAAGATCCCGGATCTCCTTGGCGGCCGGAGCGGCCTCTGAGCTGATTATCTATCCGCCTCGACTCGTGCCTCTCTGTGCCGATGACGTGAAGGCCGCCGGCGGCCTTCACCGCTTCCACTTCGCCCTCCTCCGGCTCGGTTCCGCCAAGAATTATGTCGGTTCCCCGGCCGGCCATATTGGTTGCAATGGTGACCGCCTCCTTGCGACCAGCCTGAGCGATTATCTGAGCTTCGCGTTCATGATACTTGGCATTTAAGACCTCGTGCTTTATCCCTTGAATCCTTAGCATCTTGGAGAGGACTTCCGATTTCTCGATCGAGACGGTGCCGACCAAGACTGGCTGGCCATCCTGGCTACGCCTAACAATATCTTCAACTATCGCCTCGAATTTGGCCTTCTCGGTCTTGTATATGACATCGGGCAGAGCCCGCCTTATCATCGGCTTGTTGGTCGGGATAACGACGGTCTCAAGTTTATATATGTGCAAGAATTCGTCGGCTTCTGTGGCGGCCGTTCCGGTCATGCCGGCAAGCTTTTTGTACATTCTAAAATAATTCTGCAAGGTAATGGTGGCCAGGGTCTGGTTCTCCTGTTTGATGTGAACCCTCTCTCTGGCCTCGATCGCCTCGTGAAGTCCATCGCTGTACCTTCTGCCCTGCATTAAGCGACCAGTAAACTCATCGACGATTATGACTTGGCCATCATTTACTATGTAGTCCACGTCGCGTTTAAACAGTGAATGAGCCTTCATGCTCTGCTTGTAGCGGCTCTGCCACTCAAGCATGGGGACCCCATGCGGCTCCAAGGTGGGATCGGAAAGCTCTTCGACCTCGACGCCGAGAGCCCTGGCCATCTTTGCCTCACCGCACCCCGTGACTTTGATGGTATTCTCCTTCTCGTTAGCCACAAAATCGTAGTTATCCTCATTGTAATCCTTCTCATCCTCATCCTTGCTCTCTTTGACGATGATGAGGGGCTTGAAGCGAGAGACTTCCAGATCGACCTGCTTACAGATGCGGCTCCTGTCCTCGGCCGGACCGGAGATGATTAGAGGCGTCCTCGCCTCGTCGATCAGGATGCTATCGACTTCATCGACGATGGCAAAGTTATGGCCGCGCTGGACCATCCGGCTTAAACTGAGCGCCATATTGTCCCTTAGGTAGTCGAAGCCGAATTCATTGTTGGTGCCGTAGGTTATGTCAGCCAAGTAGGCTTCGGCCCGGGTAACCCGGCGAAGCTTGGCTAGAGCTTCGTCGGGTGACTCGTAGGTTGGATCATAGATGAAGGAGGAGTCATGTTGGATGACGGAGACCGAACGACCCAAGAAGTGGTAAATGGGGCCCATCCAGACGGCATCCCTCTTGGCTAGATAATCGTTGACTGTGACGACGTGGACGCCGCCCCCGCTAAGTGAGTTCAGATAGACCGGCAAGGTCGCCACTAGGGTCTTGCCCTCGCCTGTCGCCATCTCGGCGATTGATCCTTCGTGCAGGACGATTCCGCCGATAAGCTGGACATCAAAATGGCGCATATTGAGACTCCTCTTGGAGACCTCGCGTACGACCGCAAAAGCCTCGCCCAGGATGTCGTCTAGACTCTTGCCCGAAGCGAGTCTTGCCAAAAACTCATCCGTCTTTGAGGCGAGTTCTTGGTCCGATAGTGAGGATATGGCCTCTTCAAGGGAGTTTATCCCCTTGATCCTCTCCTCCAAAGTTTTAAGTCTTCTGCCTTCGCCGGCCCTTAAGACCTTGGATAGCAAACCCTGCATTGAAGCTCCATTTCTTGATCGAGTTTATTTAAAGCTGAAAATAACCTATACATTTTACCACGCTAAGATAAGAGCGTCGATTGGCGCATATAACAAAAGACTTCTTCGTAATAAGCAGCTTGAAGTGGCCCAATAATATCTACAGACTTTCCTTTCTCACGGAGGCAAGCCTCTCTGAAAGACCTTTCTCTCCCACTCTGCAGAGATCGGTTGAGGCCCCTCCTTCAAGTACCGCTTTGGCATAATCGAGACAGCCCTTATGGCCGCAGGCCAAGCAGTTCTGGTTGGGCAGAAGAGCGACCACCGCCTCCAGCCTCTTGTTATCATCTCTAGTTGACAGGATGATATCGCTTCCGCTCATCATCCTGTCCATCAAGGCGCCCATTATCAGAATGGCGATGACGGTAAGAGGGGTCCTAAGTGAAGCAAAGCCGATGCCCAAAAACCTGCTCTCGATGAGGAACATCGGCACCTTGGCGGCCGCCCAAGCGCTGATTAGTATCACCGCGTTGCCAACGCTCATTCCTTTGCCCAAAAGCGACTGGACCAGAGGGAAGGCCACATAGACTGGACCGGCCGAGACAGCTCCCAAAAAGAGTGAGATCAGTCTGCCAAAAAGACCCGACTCCTTTCCAAGTTTTGCCTCGACCACCTTATGGGGGACCCAAGCGTTCAGGAGACCGGTCAAAATGAAGACGGCCGGAAGGATCTGGATCATCTCTTTTAAGTAGAGGCCGGTATTTGAGACGGCTGACGCAAAGACCTTCGGATCGTAGGCAAAGGCCAGAATGTATAAGATGACCGTCAAGATGAGCAATTTATATCTCTTCATTTGCCTCACAGTATCGCCCCCATCATCAGGGCGATTATCATGGCCGCCGCAAAGCTCATGAGGTTCCTCAAGATGGTGAAACGCTTGCCGAAGTGAGATGTCTCTATCGGAATGGTCGCAAAACCGACCATGGTCAAGGTGGTTATGAGGGCAGCCATCGAGATCAGGTGGGCGCCGTTTCTATAGAGCGAGGCGGCCAGTGGAAAGGGCGATGAAGGCCGGAATTATCGTCACCGTGCCGATCAATGCCGCGTAAACGGTACTCAAAAAGACGCTTTCGCCTCCCAGGATTGATCTTATCAGGCTCTCGGGAACCAAAGCCAAAAATAGGCCGATCAAAGACAGGATGGTGAGAAGCTGGGTGGAGATATTCAAAAACCTATCCCTTGCCGAGACGAGACTTTTGACCGTCCTTGCAAAGTCCTTAATGAAGGAGATTGTCAAAAGTATGGCTGTCAAGCCTATAAGTATTAGAACGCTCGGACTCATGTATAAAGCCTCCTTTTCTTGAGGTTCTACTAAATTTTGGGGTTAACAAGAAGACGGGCAAGGTGCGACCAGATCGGGCCGGCCTGTGAGGACAAGTTAAAGGAGAAGGCGGCCTATTTCCATTTTAAGGCGATCAATCTGATGGCTCCCATATATAAGAGGGCGAAGACCTTGGAATCTATATCAGCCGGTACTTGATTTTGCCTCTTTGCAGTCTCGACAAGATCAATTATGGTCTCCTCCTTGGTCTTTCGCCACTCCAACATGGGCTCTTTTAGAGCTGGATAGCCCACGAATACCTCTTCGTTAAAGAGGAAGGTTATCAGGTCGGGATTATTTTCAAAGTGACTCAACTGAGCCTCGATTATCAGTTTAAGGCCCACGATCGGATCGTCGGCCACTTTTGCAGTTTGCCAGAAGCCGTTGCCCACTGCAAGAAGCTCAAAAAGCTCCCTTAAGACCGCTTCTTTATTTTTGAAGTGGCGATAGATAGCCGCCTCAGATACCTGGGCGCGTCCAGCGAGTTTGCGCATTGTCAGTTCAGGCAGACCCTCTTTGGCGATTATCTCGAGGGCTAGTAAGGCTATCTGTCTGCGTCGGCTTTTAGAATCGAGTCTTATCATCAAGTCAAGCCCACAAAGTTCTGTAAATGGTGTCCTCCTGAGATAAGAGTCATTCA
>JASEGU010000004.1 GCA_030017835.1 Actinomycetota bacterium
CTGCGTCAGGCTTTCGCCCATTGCGCAAAATTCCCCACTGCTGCCTCCCGTAGGAGTCTGGGCCGTGTCTCAGTCCCAGTGTGGCCGATCACCCTCTCAGGCCGGCTATCCATCGCGGTCTTGGTAGGCCGTTACCCCACCAACAAACTAATGGAACGCGAGCTCATCCTAGAGCGGCCTTGCGGCCTTTCTTGGCATCCTCATGCGAAAACGCCAAGGTATCCGGTATTAGCCCGAGTTTCCCCGAGTTATCCCAGACTTTAGGGCAGATTGCTCACGCGTTACTCACCCGTTCGCCACTATCTCACTCCCCACTCTGCCGAAGCTTTGTGAGGCGAGACCGTTCGACTTGCATGTGTTAGGCACGCCGCCAGCGTTTGTCCTGAGCCAGGATCAAACTCTCCGTTGAAACTTGATCGACCATTCGATAAATCGAAGGGCCGAGTTTTAACGAGTTTTAATTGCTTTTTTCATCAGCTATAAGCTGATAGAGATCCGCTAGCTGCTAAGCTGTAAGCTTTTTACAATACTGTTTAGTTTTCAAAGACCGATAAACGCAAAAAGAAATGCTAACAGATGGTTTATGCCCTGTCAATAAGGAAGTTGAAAAAGGACAAAAAAATTACCGCCACTTTCTGCGGCGGCAAAAATACGAGGTTGCTTGACTAGTCTCGGACAAAGCTCCCTATATTTTTGTCGCCCCCATTCGGTAAATCACCAATCAAACCACTCCAAACAAGGTCTGCTTAAATGATCTCCTTATTATTATAACACCTCGAAATGGGGTGTCAATTGAGCCATAAGCCCCCATTCCTTAGACAATATTATCGGCAAATCACCCGCTAAAGCTCGCATATTGGTCCGTGCTATGGGCGGGCCTTAAAAGGTCCAATGATTTCGGCTTCGGTCACTATATAATCCGCCTTGACATCGTGGGACTCGAAGGGAACCTCGGCCACTATTTGGGCCTCAAAGGCGAGACCGATCGAGACGGCCCCCTCCTTTATGCCCTTTAGAAACCTGTCATAGTAGCCACAGCCGTAACCGAGTCTGCTCCCCGTTCGGTCAAAAGCCAGAGCCGGCAGTATAACCACGTCAATCTCGTCGGCCTTGACCAGGCGTCCCTTGGTTTCTATCGGCTCAAGTATGCCATAGGCGCCCTCTTGGGTCTCTCCATCAAGGCCGGCGATGCACACCATATCGAGCCTTCTCTCGCAAGCTTTGGAGACCGGGGCGCAGACCCTTTTGCCCATCCTAACCGCCCTTTCGATCATTTCGGCGGTCTCGACCTCGTCCTTGCATGATATATAGAAGGCGATGGTTTCGGCCCGCTTGATCTGTTCCATCGAGAAGAGGAGGGTCGATAGCTTCTTGCTCTTCTCTCCTCTTTCGACCACGGTGAGAACGGCCCTGGCCTTTAAGCTGATCTTTCGAAGCGACTCTTTATCCGGCAAGAATTCCCTTTCCACGCGGTATTATTTCAAGCAAGCCCCCGTTTTTCCTGCACAAAAAAATGATTGACAGCCCCTTTTGACGGGTCTATCATTGCTAAAATAAGCCAAATAAGCAAGCTTTTTGGAGATTTATTATGTATGTTATAGTCATCGGGTGCGGTCGGGTCGGGTCGCAGCTCGCCAAGAATTTGGCCAGTGACGGACATAATGTGGTCGTCGTTGACAAGGACGCATCCTCCTTCAGACGCCTCGGGTCCACCTTCAATGGTTTAACCTTAGAGGGGATGGGATTCGACGAAGAGGTCCTTCAAGAGGCCGGAATCGAAAAGGCCGACGCCGTCGCCGCCGTGACCGATTTTGATAATACCAATCTAATGATAACCGAGATGGCAACCAAGCTCTTCGGGGTGGAGAGAGCCATCGCCCGTCTCTACAACCCCGAAAAAGAACGGACCTATCAACAGCTGGGCTTGGAATACGTCTGCGGAACGCTCCTTACGGCCGAACGGATCTTGGACAAGATCGTCAGAGGCCACAGTCGCCATCTTCCCGTCGGCAGTGATGTCGAAATCATAGAGTTTGAAGCGAGCAAAAACCTGGAGAAGAAGAAGGTCAGCGAGATAGAGGTGGCTGATGAGATAAAAATATCGGCAATCGTCAGAAAGGGCGAGGCAATCCTGCCCGATGGAGAGACCTCCCTCCAAGAGAACGACCATATCTTCTGCGCTGTTCGTCGCTGGGCCATCCCGAAGATAAATAGGCTCATCCAGGATTAGGGGGACAATAAATGTACATCGTTATCAACGGCGGCGGCAAGGTAGGCTCCTTTTTGGCCGGCAAGCTCGGCAAGAAGGGCCATAGCGTGGCCCTGATAGAACGGGACGGCATCCTTTGCCAAAAACTCGCCGCAAACATGCAGAACGTCTTGGTCATAAACGGTGATGGCTGCGATGTCTCGGCTCAGGAGGATGCCGGCATGTCTCATGCCGATGTCTTCGCCTCGGTGACCGGAGATGATGACGATAATTTGGTCGCCTGCGAGCTGGCCAAAGTGACCTTCGATACTCCAAGGACAGTCGCCAGAGTAAATAACCCCAAGAATGAACGGATCTTCCATCGCATGGGCATTGACGCGATAAGCAGCACCACCATCATTTCGAGGCTCATCGAAGAGGAGGCCACCATCGGCGACGTCATAACGCTCTATACCATGAAAAAGGGTCAAGTTTCGCTGGTCGAAGTGGAGCTCCCGACCGATCGCTGCACCGTATGTAACAAGAAAATCGCCGAGCTTAAACTGCCCGAAGATTGCGTCATAGCCACAATTGTAAGGGGAGATGACGTCATAATCCCCACAGGAAGCACGACACTTGAAGCCGGAGATTCGGTTATAGCTATAACCAGGACCGAAAGGGAAAAAGAGCTTAAGAGGGCCTTGACCGGAGAGTCATGAAAAAAAAGGTCTTTGTCGAGTCGATCCCGAGCTACCTTGCTGGAATGGCAATAGAGATACTCTCGGTGCTCTTCCTTTCCGCATTCGCCTTCTTGCTTATAGCCCTCTTGGTGAGTTGGTATAGTTGATACAGAGACCGAGGATCCCCGATTATAAAAATATCGCCTTCTATGCCGGAAAGATAATCTTCGGCGTCGGGTTGCTGATGATCTTGCCCTTAATCACCGCCATTATTTTTGCCGAGTGGAGCCCGGCTTTAGATTTTTTGATCGGCATCTTCTCCTGTTTTACATTCGGCATATCGATGCAGCTATTCTTCCGGTCTGAACACGATCTAAGCTGGCTCCAGGGGATGGTTGTCGTCTCCTTCTCCTGGCTCTTGGCCATGCTGCTTGGTGCGATACCCCACTATTTGAGCGGCCATTTCGGCTCCTTTTTGGATGCCTGTTTCGATCTGATGAGCGGCTATACCACGACCGGCCTCTTTCTGCTCCAGGATTTGGATCACGTCTCCCATGCCATGAACATGTGGAGACACCTTCTGACTTACGCGGGGGGTCAAGGGATAATCGTGGTAGCCTTGACTTTCTTGGTCAGCGGAAGTGGCAGCGCCTTTAAGATATATGTGGGAGAGGGCAAGGACGAAAAGCTCCTTCCCAACATCATCCAGACGGCTCGAGCGATCTGGCTGATAAGCTTAAGCTATCTCTTCCTCGGCTCATTGATCCTCTGGGTAATAACCATCTTCGACGGCATGACCCCGACAAGGGGTCTGTTGCACGCCATTTGGATATTCATGGGGGCCTGGAGTACGGGCGGCTTTGCCCCCCAGTCCTTCAACACCGCCTATTACCACAGCCTCCTCTTTGAGATGGCCTCAATCGTGATAATGATAATTGGCTCCTTCAATTTTGCTCTCCATTGGGCCGTCTGGACCAAGAATCGCAGGGAGATCTATCGCAACATCGAGATAATCTCTTTCTCGGTGACCATCGCCATAGCTTTGGTAATAACTACGACCGGCCTCATGCGCCTGGGCGTATACCCCGAGGCGGTCGCGATGTTTAGAAAGGCCTTCTACCAGATAGCCTCCGGCCATACCACAACCGGCTTCATGACCATGCAGGCCAGATCATTCGTGAGGCAATGGGGCGAGATGGGCATGCTCGGCGTGATCATGGCCATGGCCATCGGCGCTTCGGCCTGTTCGACGGCGGGCGGATTTAAAGGTCTGCGCATGGGCATCATCTTCAAGGCCTTGGTCCAAGAGATAAGAAAGATGCTCTCTCCGGAATCCGCTATCGTAGTCGAAAAGATCCATCACATCAAGGAGATGGTGATGGGGGAGCGCCACGTCAGAAGCGCCATGCTGATAGTTCTCTCATATATCATGATTTATATGATTGCAACGATCGTCGGGATTTACTATCGCTACCCCTTCATCGAATCCCTCTTCGACGGCGTCTCGGCTGGCAGCAACACCGGTCTCTCTTGCGGCTTAACCTCGCCGGCCATGCCGGCCACCTTGAAGGTCGTTTACATAGCAGCCATGTGGATGGGCAGATTGGAATTTATGGCCATCTTTGGTCTGGTGGGCTTTTTGGTCGCCTCGCTCAGAGGAAGATGATCAACTCCAGAAATCATCAGAACAGTTAAGCATCTCCCAAATCTCTGGGCATTGGGGACAGGGGCAAGACATTCTTCAGATTTTTATCCCCGCCTTGTGCAAAAATTGTCGACCATATGGTAAGTGAGAGATTTGAGGAAGTGCCTGCAAGATGATATGATAACCTGGTCACCTCGAGAAGCGGCCGAAGTTTTTGGATTCGCCCTGAGAATAGAGGCTGCAAGAGCATAAATTTTAGGTCCGGGCTTTGGGCTCCAGGAGCGGTGGCGCTCTTTCGATGGCAAGCTTTACTATAGCCCATCAAGGAATGCCGGCCCTAAGCGACCTGAAAATCTCTGGAGGCGCATTATGAGGAAAAGGGAGCGCGACTTAAAGATCTTCTTAAACTATTTGGCCGGGATGGCTACGGAAATAATGACCACGATTATCATCGCAACGATATCTTTTCTGCTCGTCTTTTTGATCGTGAGGCGTTAATTGATACTTCGTCCCCGCCTTGAGGATTATAGAAATATAGCCTACTACAGCGGTAAGATAATTTACGGCGTTGGACTGCTGATGATTCTGCCCCTTGCAATTGCCGTTATATTTTATGAGTGGAACCAGGCTCTCAACTTCTTGATCGGTATTTTCTCCTGCTTCAGCCTTGGGCTGTCCCTTCAGGTATTCTTTCCTTCCAAGGAGGATTTAAGCTGGCTTCAAGGCATGGTTGTCGTCTCCTTCTCCTGGCTCTTGGCCATGCTGCTTGGTGCGATACCCCACTATTTGAGCGGCCATTTCGGCTCCTTTTTGGATGCCTGTTTCGATCTGATGAGCGGCTATACCACGACCGGCCTATTTCTGCTCCAGGATTTGGATCACGTCTCCCATGCCATGAACATGTGGAGACACCTTCTGACTTACGCGGGGGGTCAAGGGATAATCGTGGTAGCCTTGACTTTCTTGGTCAGCGGAAGTGGCAGCGCCTTTAAGATATATGTGGGAGAGGGCAAGGAGGAAAAGCTCCTACCCAACATCATCCAGACGGCTCGAGCGATCTGGCTGATAAGCTTAAGCTATCTCTTCCTCGGCTCATTGATCCTCTGGGTAATAACCATCTTCGACGGCATGACCCCGACAAGGGGTCTGTTGCACGCCATTTGGATATTCATGGCCGCCTGGAGTACGGGTGGTTTCGCCCCCCAGTCCTTTAACGTCTCTTACTATCATAACTTCGCCTTCGAGGTGATAACCGTCATACTCTTCATGGCGGGGTCATTCAATTTCGCCCTACACTGGGCCGTTTGGACCGGAAAAAGGCGCGAGATACATAAAAACATCGAAATTATCTCGTTTGCCACCACGATAACCATGGCGACCCTGATAACGTTGGCTGGGCTTGCCGCCTTAAACACATACCCGGAGATTACAGCGATGTTTAGAAAGGGCTTTTACCACGTCGCTTCCGGACACACTGGAACCGGTTTCATGACAGTCCACTCAAGGACATTCGTGAGGCAATGGGGCGAGATGGGAATGCTCGGCGTCATCACTTTGGCCATGGCCATCGGGGGTCGGCCTGCTCGACCTGTGGCGGCTTCAAGGGCCTTAGGGTCGGCATCATCTCTAAGGCCTTGCTTCAAGATGTCAAAAAGATCATATCTCCCGAGTCAACCGTCATCGTTCAGAAGATACATCACATCAAAGATATCGTCTTAAACGATAAGATGGTCAGGGGAGCCTTGCTGATAGTGTTATCATATATCGGGATATATCTTTTGGCCACGCTGGTTGGAGTCTATTATGGCTATCCGCTCGTTGATGCCCTTTTCGACAGCGTATCTGCGGGAAGCACTACGGGTCTTTCGTGCGGGGTAACCTCGCCGGCCATGCCCGCCCCGCTTAAGGTCGTATGCATCCTTGCCATGTGGATGTGCAGGCTCGAATTTATGGCGATCTTCGGACTCTTCGGTTTCATATTTGCGTCCTATGGGGGGAAGTGATGGACCTAAAAAGGTTTATGATTCTTTTGAAAATATCAATCTTCTCAGGCTTGCTTCTCCCCTCCTTTGTAGGGGCGACCGCCTTTGCCCTGACATCATCCACCCAGCTAATCGAGGAGCATCAGGACTACAACGGTAAAACTGTAACCTTCGAGGGAGAAGCCATCGGAGACGTCATGATCAGGGGCGAAAGTGCTTGGATACATCTAAACGACGACCCATACGGCAAGAACCGCTCCCGCGAACTATCCGGATACAATTCGGGCATGGCGGTATGGATTTCAGCCGATGAAGCAGGCAAAATAGAGACGCTTGGCAACTACAACAACTGGGGAGACCTGGTGAGAGTCGTCGGCACCTTCAATGCCGCCTGCTTAGAGCATGGAGGAGACATGGATATTCACGCAAGCTCCCTTTCCGTAATCAAGCCGGGAGAGGGCATAGATCACCCTATAAGGGCGGAGCGGATCTTTTGGGCAGCAGGCCTTGGGTTTCTATCCGCGACCCTCTTTCTTCTTAACAGGCGCAAGGCAAGATCATGATCAGCCCCGGCGGTCGCCTGCAGCTTAACATGATTCAGTCGCTTGCTGTATAATCTTTTCCACGCGGGAATAGCTCAGTTGGTAGAGCGTCAGCTTCCCAAGCTGAAGGTCGCGGGTTCGAGACCCGTTTCCCGCTCCAACCATACTCCCAAAACATTTAATTAGCAGTGCTTCAAAGAGGCTCGTGACCAAGGTGTCTACTTTTTCGGCGTCGCCTTCTTGGCCGCAGTCTCCTTCTTCGGCTTTTCGGCGCCCTTTTCCTCTTTCGGCTCAGGCGAAATGGCCTCTTGGGACTCGGATGATTTCAATCTCTCGATCCCTTTTTCGAAATTTTTTGTAACCTCATCCACCTTTACCTTAAGCTCCTTGCTCTTCTTTGCAAAATCCTTCTTTCCGGCGGCCACAAGCTCTTCGCTTTTGGCCTTCAAGTCCTCCCTGGTCTCTTTGCCCGCCTTTGGGGCCATAAGAAGACCGAGGGTGGCGCCCGAGATGGCTCCGGCCAAGAAACCGAGTACGGTCTTTATGGGACCACGCTTGTCTTTGGACATATCCCTCTCCTCTCTTCCGCGGTTATATATTCGATTTTAGCCAAGCAAAAAGATATTATCAAATCGAAGGGCGAATCTGAGTATGAGCAGAAGGTGCGCTCTAAAGCAGAAACCCCTTTATTAGCTGGCCCGATTTGACACGGGCATAAGGCTATTATAATATTGGCTCAATTTTAAGCGCGCAAAACCCACCCTCAAATCTGAGCGATTTACGGGGCAGAAGACACCCTCCCGTTTGGACAATGGAACTTTGGAGAACCGATGGCTCCAGAAATAAGGTTGGATAAATGGAAGGACCTATACTCTAAGCGGGCTCTGGCCCTAAAGTCCTCGGTAATCCGCGACCTCTTCATCGTCGCCTCGCGCCCCGACATAATCTCCTTTGCGGGCGGCATGCCCGATACCCGGAGCCTACCGATGAATCTCATAGCCGATGCGACCAGGAGGGTTCTGGAGAGAGAAGGGGCGGCGGCCCTCCAATACGGCTCCTCAGATGGGCATTTGGGTCTTAGGGAGCGCATAGCAAGCCTGATGAAGGACGACGGCATGGTCGTCGATGTCGAAGAGATAATAGTGACCGACGGCGGCCAGCAGGCCCTCGATTTTCTGGGAAAGATCCTGATAAACCCGGGCGACGAAATCATCGTCGAAGGACCAAGCTACGTCGGAGCCATTCAGGCCTTCTCCAGCTATCAAGCAAGATTTTTGTCCGTCCCCCTAGATGACGACGGCATTCAGATAGAGCCCCTTGAAAAACTCTTGAAAGACCTGAAG
This sequence comes from Actinomycetota bacterium, assembly GCA_030017835.1. Classification (NCBI taxonomy): domain Bacteria; kingdom Bacillati; phylum Actinomycetota; species Actinomycetota bacterium. The sequence goes on from JASEGU010000004.1 coordinate 8,381, forward strand.
GAGGCGGGCAAAAGACCCAAGTTTTTGTATCTGGTGCCAGCCTTTCACAACCCGGCCGGGGTGACCCTCGCACTCGAAAGGCGAAGGAGGATAGTCGAGATGGCCAGGGAGCACTCTCTCTTGGTGATAGAGGATAACCCCTACGACCAGCTTCGCTTCGACGGAGAGCCGCTTGCCACTTTAAGGTCGATGGATGATTCGATCGTCTACATGAGCACCTTCTCTAAAATATTCTCTCCCGGGGTGCGCCTGGGTTGGATCGCTGCGCCCAAGCCGATCTTGGAAAAGCTCAACTTTGCCAAGCAGGCAGCAAACCTCTGTTCGAGCTCGTTCTCCCAAAGGGTGGTCGAAGAGTACTTCAACACCTGTCCCTGGGAGAAGTACCTCAAGAAACAGACCGACCTCTATAAGGAGAGACGCAACGTCATGCTCTCAGCTTTGGAAGAATTCTTTCCAAGCGAGGCCAGATGGACCCGCCCGATGGGAGGACTCTTCCTCTGGGTCACATTGCCCGACTACATTAATACTTCGGAGATGTTGGCCGAATCGATCGACCAAGCCAAGGTGGCCTACGTGCCGGGCGAAGCTTTCTTTACCGACGGCAGCGGCAAGAACTCGATGCGCTTAAACTTCTCCTATCCACACAAGGAGAGCATCAGAGAGGGGATTGAGCGGCTGGGAGATTTGATAAAATCACAGATGAGACTCTATGAGACCTTCACCAAGAAGCTTAAAATAGATGAGGATAAAAAGCGATGATATGGATGAGACATTAGGAGGAGATATGAGCAAGCCTAAAGTTGCCGTCCTGATGGGCGGACGCTCGCTGGAGAGGGAGGTCTCCCTAAAGAGCGGCCACCGAGTCTCCGAAGCCCTAAAGTCTAAGGGCTACCCCATAATCCAGATCGATGTAAGCGAGAACCTTGTAGATCTGCTCAAGCAAGAGCGGCCCGAGGTAGTCTACATCGCTCTACATGGCAAGTACGGTGAGGACGGAACGGTTCAGGAGCTCCTCGAGATACTCGACATCCCATATACCGGGCCGGGCGTCTACTCAAGCATCATCGGATTCGACAAGGCCATATCGAAGGAGATCTTTCAGATAAATTCCATCCCAACGGCCCCCTTCGTCTCCTTGAGCGAGGGCGCCTTCAAAGAGATGGGAGCCTCCGCAGCCCTGGCCGAGGTGATAGCGAAGATAGGTCTGCCCTTGATCGTAAAGCCGGCCCGGCAGGGATCGGCCCTTGGGATCAAGTACGTCAAGGAGCGGGGCGAGCTGGCCGAAGCCCTCCTTGGTGCCTTAAGCTACGACAAGAAGGTGATAATAGAGAAATTCATAAAGGGTAAGGAGCTTGCCATCAGCATCCTGGAAGAGGACGGCCAGCCTAAGGCCCTGCCGATAGTCGAGATCGTAACCGAAAAGGATTTCTTCGACTTCGAGGCGATGTATTCGATGGGAGAAACCAAATATTTCGTGCCGGCCCGGCTTTCAAAAGACGAGACCAAAGATGTTCAAGAACTGGCTGTAAGGGTCCATCGGACCCTTCTCTGCCGCGACGTCTCGAGGGTGGATATGATCCTCTCTGAAGACGGCCCGATCGTTCTGGAGCTAAATACCGGCCCCGGCATGACCGAGACGAGCCTCCTTCCGATGGCGGCCGAGGCGGCGGGGGTAGAATATGGCGACCTAGTCCAGCGCCTGATAGTGATGGCCTTAAAAAGAAGATGTTGACCCGCCCCGGCCGCCGCCCTATAATCTCTTTTTGGGCCCCCGTAGCTCAGGGGATAGAGCAAAGGTTTCCTAAACCTTGTGTCGCAGGTTCGATTCCTGCCGGGGGCACCATCTCTCTTTCATAATTTGCAAATCAGCTTAAGAGAGCCTCTCGGCTATGGACAGGCCGAACCTATTGGCGGCCGCCGGGCCGTTTGCGGTGATTATTCTGCCGTCCACCACCACGTTCTCATCGATTAAGATCGCCCCCTTCGACAGGAGGTCCCCCTTCATCGACCCAAAGACCGTAGCCCTCTTCCCTTGAAGCAGTCCGGCATTGGCGAGTATGACCGGGGCGATGCAGATGGCAGCAGTGATTTTTCCGGCTTTTAGAGACGCCTTGGCAAGATCCATGGCCACCTCGTCCTCGAAGTACTCCTTGGCTCCGGACCCGCCCACGAAGATGATCGCCTCGTAATCCTCCGCCCGTGCCTCCTTTAGGGCGATGTCGGCAAGGACGCGCGCCCCGCCAATCCCCCTCGACTCACGCCCCGTTGATGAGGCAACCGTAACCTTGGCTCCAAAAGACTCGAGAACGTGCCTCGGCTCCAGATACTCTTCGTCTCTGAAGTTATTGCTCGCAACAACCATCAAGACCTTCATCTTAAATCTCCTCCCCTTTTCTCGGTCGAAAAGACCGAGTAAAATCTTGTTAAATATTATGTTAAGCTATGGAGGATGATCCCTCAAGGAGGCGGGAAGGAGCTTAGCTTTTGATGGTAAGCATAGCGAAAGAGAGAGGTCTTGAGAAAAATAGACGCCTGATCAAGAGCCTTATCGGGCCAACCAGGGTAATATATACGGATGTGGACGGAACCCTGGTTGGCCCGAAGGGCTCTCTTTTTAGAGCGGCCGATGGCAGCCTCACTTTGGCTGCGGCCAAGGCCATAATGCTGGCGAGCGAACGTGGCATCGATATCGTGATGGTCTCGGGAAGAAGCGCCCGCCAACTCTTCGGCGATGCTCGAATTTTGGGCTTTAATAACTACATCGCCGAGATGGGCTGCGAGATAGTCTATGGAGGCGGATCGGAGATAGTCAAAAACTTCGAAGACCTGGCGGGGAGCGATGCCGGTCTCTATGAAGCCATAGCAAAATCCGGCTCGGTAGAGCTCCTCTTCGAGAGGTACCCTGGCAGGCTGGAATATCACACCCCTTGGTCCGAAGGAAGAAACTGCACTCATGTCTTTCGGGGTCATGTCGACATCGACCAGGCCATGAGCCTGTTGGAGAGGGAGGGCTTAAAAGATCTCAAGCTCATCGACAACGGAATAATCGCCCGTAGAGGCACGCTGGACAAATCCGTAAAAGAGATCCACGCCTATCACCTGATGCCGAGGTCGGCATCGAAGCAGAGCGGGCTCGCAAGAGATATGGAAATCCGAAAGATACCTAGGAAGACGACCATTGCCATCGGCGACGCCGTCTCGGACGTGGCAATGGCCGAGCACGTCGGAGTCTTCTTCCTGGTAAGAAATGCCCTGATGTCTAAAGAGTGCCTCGGACTTGAAGGGGAGATTGCAAAATACAAAAATGTCTTCGTCACCGAGGGCGAGGTGGGCGAGGGCTTTGCTGAGGTCGTTGAGCTTGCGTTGGAGGATCGATAGGATCACTTTCAAACACAAAAAGGGAGGGCATTCGCCCTCCCTTTAGTCTATGGGTCGCCCTCGCTCATTTTAAGGCTTATTTCCATCTGGCGTCGTCATGGACAGCCGCCTTCTGCTTTACAGCAGTACCACCGGTGCATTCTCATGTCAAACAATCAAATCACCTCCTTCCAAAGAGAAAGGATATGGTATAGTGTAAATCAAAATTTTAGCATAGATTTAAGCCGCCTTCAAACCAGCTCAGCGGTCGAGGTGCTTTAAGGCTATCTCTTCACCAAGCTCCTTAAGCAATTCGGCCGCCCGCTCGATCGACTCGTCCTTTGAGCCACCCGCTCTCTCAAGAAGAGAATAAGCCGCGGTCGCCCCAGCCTCCAAGATGCTTTCACCCGCCCCCTCTTCAACCACTCCGGCTACCACCACGCAAGGGACGCCAAGGCTCCTGGCAAGGCTAAGTACACCAAGGGGCGTTTTTCCGAAGGCCGTCTGGACGTCCAGCTTTCCCTCTCCGGTTATTACAAGATCCACCAAGGCCATTTTCTCCTTAAGATGAGAGACCGCGATGATGAGGTCGATGCCCGAATGCATCTTGGCCCCGAGGAAGACCATTAGGCCGGCGCCAAGGCCGCCCGCCGCTCCGGCGCCGGTCTTGTTCGCGACATCGATTCCAAGGTCCCTTAGGATGACATCCGCAAAATTTCTAAGCCCCCGATCCAGCATCTCGACGATCTTCGGATCGGCTCCCTTTTGAGGGGAGTAGACGAAGGCTGCGCCGTCCGGACCGTAAAGGTGGTTCTTCACATCGGAGGCGACGATAAAGTCGACTCCCTTGATCCGTTCGTCGATTTTGGAAGCATCGATCCTTGCAACTTTTTCTAAAAGAGCTCCGGAGCCGAAATCCTTTATTTCCTCGGCCGCCTCGTCGAAGAATTTTACTCCGAGAGCCTGGGCCATACCCATGCCTCCATCGGTCGTCGCGCTTCCGCCTATTCCTATGATAATCTTTGACGGCCGCCTTTTTAAGGCGGCCAAAACGAGTTCCCCCGTACCATAGGTGGTCGTAAATAAGGGATTTCTCTTCTCTTTCGGGATCAAGGATAGGCCTGAGGCGGCGGCCATCTCTAAAACCGCAACTTCCTCTTTCTTTTGGCCCAATTCCTCATTGATGAGACCAAAGAATGCCAGCGTCATCTCGCCAAGAGGTCCCGTGACTAAGGCCTCTATGCGCTCTCCGCCAGCCCCGGCTATTAGGGCGTCGACCGTTCCTTCGCCGCCGTCGGCTAAGGGGGCGGTGATTATGTGAGTCGCTGGTCGCACCCTTTCCATGCCGGTTTTGAGGGCGGCGGCAACTTCGGAAGCCGAAAGGGAGTCCTTGAATTTGTCGGGAGCGATGAGGACGGTGGCCAACTTGTCCCCTTTGCCTTCAGGGCCTCTTAAGATCTATGCCTCTCTTAAGAATGCTTTCTCTTCTGCGGTGTCGAGCATCTTAGAGACCTTGACGATCTCATAGCCCTCTTCAAACAAAAAATCTATGACCTTGGGCAGCGCCATTATCGTGTTTGTCCGGTTCTTCTGCTTGCACCCGATCAAAGAGCCGTTATCGTGAAAGAGGATTATCGCGCCATCGCGCACAAAGAGCTTGACCCGCCAGAGAATAGCCTTGGGCTTTACCCCTCGCCAATCGAGCGAGCTTAAGGTCCAGAGAACTATCCGATAGCCCTCTTTGAGAATCTCTCTTCTGGTCTTAGTCCTGGTAAATCCGCGGGGAGGACGGAAGATGTTGGTCTTGATCCCAGTGGCCCGAAATATCGATTCTTCGGCCCGAGCTATATCGCTTAAAATGGCTTTGTCCTTAGAGAGACCCATTTCGATGTGGCTGTGGGTATGATTACCTATCTCGTGGCCTTCGGCTACGATGCGTCTGGCTAGCTCGGGATACTTGTCGACGTAGCTGCCGGTCAAAAAAAAGGTCGCCTTGACGCCCTTATCGCTTAGAATATCCAGAATCTTTGGGGTGTTTTTGGGACTTGGACCGTCGTCGAAGGTTATGGCGACCATTTGGCTTAAGAGTCCTTGGCGAAAGACCCCCTCTTGACAGCCGATGCCATGATACTCCGAGTAGCTGGCAAAGATGGCCAGGGCCGCATATAGGACGAGGAATAAGAGGATGTAGCTCTGGCTTCCCCTGCCAATCTTAAGCAGGACGTTTCCATAAGGCAGGCTCCTAAGAAAGATTACCCCCGCTATCGACAAGGTCAGACCATAGGTTAGTTTGGGAAAAAAATACTTAAAGTACCTCTTCAAACAGCTTTTCTCCTTAAGAAGGATGGGGCTTCGAAGCGGAGCCCCATCCACAATTATCCATTACTCGCCCGGAACGAACCTGTCCTTTAGCTTCTCCATGACCATGGGCATCGTCGTGTATTCCATCTCTTCCAAGGGAAGACGATGGGGCTCGAAGGGGCCGTGAGCCCTTAAGTAATCGGCCGCATCCAGGGCCTTCTTCCTGGCATTGTCGTAGCTGGGATCGTCGAACATATCGCGCGGTCCCACGAAGTTACCGCCCGAAATCTGAAAGCCCAAGCAGACGACCCTGGGCGGTCCATCGAACCTGGTCGGGTTGGCCTTCTCCACCGATACCGGCATGAGCGGACCATGATGGGAGCCGCGCATCCAGCCAGCCACCGCATGGGGGAAAGAGAAGGGCTCGACGACTTCGCCCACGGCCGGCATGCCGCTCTGTGACCTGACGATCATCACCGGATCATCCTTTCCGACGTACCGACCGGCCATCAGGTTGAGCCGCTGGGTCGAGGTGACGGCCGCTATTTCGTTATCGCCCTTGCGGTAGACATGCTTGATGGCAAATCTGGAAGGGGCCCCGATGAAGATGAGCATGTTGTATAGCTCTTCGGGACAAGAGAAGGTGACCTTCTTGTGCTCCATCATATCGACGACCTCGAAGTTGAAGCCGTCATGCATATTCGGGTCTATAACCAGACCGATGGTGTTGAAGGGATCGGCAAACATCTTGTAGAGTGGCAGATTCCAGGCGCCAGGCTCCGTCTTGTCGGCCAAAAATATCAGAATCGGCTCGCTCTTTCTCTCTTCAAACTCCATCTCGGCAAAGCCGGGACCCATCCCCTTTAGGTTGCCGGAGAATGCATCGGACAACAGGTCTTGGCCCGCCCCGTACAGCTTGAGCTTCTTGGCAACCTCGGTTGTCTTCATGAAGGTCTCCCAAGCAAATTTGTGGATCTTCTCGTTCTCGATCCCGTGCTCATGGGTCATTATCAGAGCTATGTCATCACCCACGTGACCACAGTGAACATCGATGAGCAGACCGCTTTTCTTGGCCTTTTCGAGTTCTCCGGCCGACTCACCGAGCAGATCATCATGGACCGAAGAGTGACCGACATAGCCGCCCACGTCGGCCTTGATAACGCTCAGCGTAATCTTGTCTCCCATAAATCCTCCTTTAATTGAATATTCAGATATACATTCTATCTCAAAGAAACAAATCGTGCCTTACTTGCCTTGCGCAACAATGGGTCAACTGGGTTATCGAAAAGAACTCCCCTGCGCTTTACATAAAAGCCCCTTCTGATATTCTATTTTAATAGCAATTTGAACAAATTAAACCCCAAAGATAATTTACTAGAAGGCGGCGATTTGAGCAACGTGGAGACTTGGCACACAAAAGAGGTTTCTGAGGCGATCTTGTCCTTTAACACTTCCGGCGTGACCGGTCTTTCGGCTGCCGAGGCGAAAAAAAGGCTCGGCGAGGACGGCCCCAATAGCTTCAGGGAAGCCGAGACCATATCGCCGATCTCCCTTTTCTTTTCGCAATTTAATGACTTTATGATCTGGGTTCTCATAGTGGCGGCCATCATCGCAGGTCTCTTCTTGAAAGAGATGGTCGATGCGGCCGCCATTTTTGTGATCCTCATCTTGAATGCAGCCTTGGGTTTCATTCAGGAGTTTAGGGCGGAAAGGGCGATGGAGGCCCTAAAGAGGATGACCGCTCCCACGGCCCGGGTCTTAAGGGGCGGCCTGGAGAGCGTGATAGCGGCCGAGGACTTGGTGGCCGGAGACATAATCCTCTTGGAGGCTGGCGACTCCGTTCCTGCCGACGCAAGGATAATGGATTGCGCTGTATTCTACGTGGACGAGGCCTCCTTAACGGGAGAGTCTCTGCCCGAAGCCAAGGCGGCCGCTCGCCTCGCCGATGAGGGTCTCGCCCTTGGAAACAGGAGGAACATGATCTATATGGGAACCTCCGTCAAGAGCGGCCGGGCGAGGGCGATCGTCGTCGCGACCGGTCACTCAACCGAAGTGGGCAAGATAGCCGAATCTATCTTAAGCCCAAATGAGAAGACCCCCCTTCAGATTGAGCTCAAGAAGGTGGGCAAGACCATAGCCCTCATCTGCCTCTTCATCTGCAGCATAGTCTTTGCAACCGGAGCGCTGGGCGGCAAAGACCCTTCGTTAATGTTTTTGACCGCCGTCAGCCTGGCCGTGGCCGCCATCCCGGAGGGCCTTCCGGCCATCGTGACTGTCTCTTTGGCGCTCGGCGTTCAGAGCATGGCCAGAAATAATGCCTTGGTCCGCAGGCTTCATGCGGTTGAGACTCTCGGCTCTACCTCGATCATATGTACCGACAAGACGGGAACATTGACCCTAAACAAGATGACGGTAAGGCCAATTTATATTTCCAATCGGTTAATTCAGCTAGATGAGCCTCTTGCGGAATCCTATCCTAATGAGTTAAGTGACGACTTAAGAGCACTTTTCATCACGGCCGCTCTCTGTAACGACGCCAGGCTGTCGGGAAAGGATCTCATCGGCGAGCCAACCGAAGCTGCTCTGCTCAAGGCGGCCATGGACTTCGGCCTCGATAAAGCCCTGCTGGAGAAGAGGATGAAAAGGGTTAACGAAATCCCCTTCGATTCCGACCGCAAGGAGATGACCACGCTCCACAAAAGCGACGACGCCTTCCCCTTCGCAAAGGGCTTCGAATTCATATCCTTGACCAAGGGAGCTCCAGAGGCAGTAATCGCTCAATCAAAAGCCGTCCTCATCGAGGGCTCCATCCAGGAGCTAAGCGATGCCACAAGAGGCGAACTCTTGTCGGCCAACGAATCCTTGGCCGCCCAGGGATACCGGATGATGGCCGTGGCCTTTAAGGGAGCGAGGAATAAGGACGAAAAGGACCTCGAGAGTGATCTCATCTTCTCGGGCTTGCTCGGCCTGCTCGATCCGCCCAGAAAAGAGGTCTATGCGGCCATAGATACTTGCAAGAAGGCAAATATTCGGGTGATGATGATAACTGGGGATCATAAGCTTACGGCCGAGAGCATAGCCAAAGAGATCGGCCTTCTTGAGGGCGGCCAGACCCTTACCGGAAGAGAGCTCGATGAGATTGGCGACGACGAGCTCTCTGACCTTGTCTCAAGGATCTCCGTCTACTCTAGGGTCGCCCCCCTTCACAAAGTTAGGATAGTCGATGCCTTAAGAAATAAGGGCTATATAGTCGCCATGACCGGCGACGGGGTCAACGATGCACCGGCCATAAAGCGGGCCGACATCGGCATCAGCATGGGAATAGTCGGAACCGATGTCACCAAGGAGGCCTCCGACATGGTCCTGGCCGATGACAATTTTGCCACGATCGTCGGAGCCGTGCGTGAGGGCCGCCTCATCTTTGACAACATCAGAAAGTTCATTCACTTCTTGCTCTCCTGCAACATAAGCGAGGTCTTGACGATGTTTATCGCTATGGTCGCCTGGGGAAGGCTTGCCCTCTTGCCCGTCCAGATCCTCTGGATGAATTTGATAACGGATGGCCTTCCGGCCATGGCCCTTGGAGTCAGCAAGCCGGAAGATGGCCTGATGACCAGGCCGCCGAGATCGAGGGAGGACGGCATCTTGAGCGGCATTGCTCTGAAGAAGACTTTGCAGCAGGGGCTTCTCTTGACCGCCTGCGCCCTCTCAATATTCTGGCTGGGACTCTTCCGTTTGGGCCTTCCCCTTGATAGGATTCAGACCATGACCTTCAGCTCGCTCGTGGCAATCCAGCTCTTCCACGCCCTAAGCTATGGAAGCGAAAAATCGATATTATCGAGGGATGCCTTCAAAAACATGTTTTTGCTCGGGGCCATAGGGGGCTCTTTCGTCCTGCAGCTCCTCATAGTCTACTCCCCGCCGCTATCAAAAATATTTAAGACCACGCCGCTTCTTGGCAGCGACTGGCTCTATGTGGCAGCCTCGGTAGCCTTAACCGCGGGGGCCTTGGATCTTTTCAAGAGGTATGGAAGAGAAGGCCTATGAAGCTAAGATACCTCATATTGACCGTAATGCCTTGGATAGAGCTTAGGGGAGCCATACCTTTGGCGATCAAAGATGGGGAGTATCTGGCCGTACCCTTCATAATGGCCATAAACATCCTCATCTTCTTCCCGACCTACTATGGCTTGGAGTTGATGAGGCGCTGGGTCAAGGAGGGCTCTTGGCTAAGCCGGCGGCTCAAAGTGGTCGAAGAAAAATCGGCGCCGCTGGTGAGGAGGTACGGTCTTTTGGGGCTTGCGGTCTTTGTCATGATTCCGCTTCCCGGAACCGGAGCCTATTCCGGCACGGCGGCTGCCTGGCTTCTTGGCTTTAGGAAGAGGACGGCCTTCTTTGCGGTGGCCCTCGGGGTGATCCTGGCGGGAATCATCGTCTCGCTAATAAGCCTCTCTGTAAGGAGCGGGTTATTTGGGCTCCTCTAGAGCAAGTTCGACTATCCTTGAAACCAGATCTCCCATGTCCATGCCGGCCGCCTTGGCCGCATCGGGAAAGAGGCTTAAAGGGGTCATGCCCGGACTCGTGTTTATCTCCAGAACGTACGGCGTGCCGTCCTTTGAGACGATGAAGTCGACCCTGGAAAACCCCCGGCAAAACAGCATCTTGTGGACTCTGGTGGCGAGTTTTTGCGCCGCTTCGTTCGCCGCCCCAGGAATTCTGGCCGGAATCACATGATGACTCATTCCGGCGGTATACTTCGATTCATAGTCATAGATTTCACCCTCATAGGTGATCTCTAGGGTGGGAAGGGCAACAAGATCGCGGTTTCCAAGAACGCCGACGGTAATCTCCGTCCCCTCTATATGCTCCTCCACCAATACCTCTTCGTCATAGCGGAAGGCCTCCTTAAGGGCCGGACCAAGATCGGCCTCCTCCTTGACGATGCTCATCCCGATGGTCGACCCTTCGCAGGCTGGCTTGACGACTAGGGGTAGGTCCAGCTTAGAGATAATCTCCTTAAAAGCGTCTTTGGCCTCAAAAATAAAATCCGACCGCGTAAGGGGAATGAACTCGGCGGTCGGTACGCCCTCAAATTTGAGCAGTTTTTTGGTGACGATCTTGTTGAGACCAAGGGCGCTCGCCAGGATCTTGGAGCCGGTGTAGGGTATGCCGAGGATCTCGAGAAGACCCTGGATCGCTCCGTCCTCCCCCAGGCGGCCATGGAGGGCTATGAAGGCCACATCAGGCCGGGCCTCCTTTAGGCGCTCCGAGATATCTATATCCAGATCTATCTTGATTGCCTGGTAGCCCCGGCCAGCCAGGGCCTTGTAGGCCTCTTCGCCCGAGATGAGGGATATCTCCCTCTCTTTGGAGCTGCCGCCGCAGATTATCGCCACTCTAAGTCCGTTCATGTCCTCCACTAATGGCTAGGCTTCGCTCGCGTCGTAGCGTTTTAGGTCTTCTCTGAGCGACTCTATCTTCTTCCAAGCTATCTTCTCCTGCAGCCCCATCAGAGACTCGGCCCTCTCTATCAGGGCCTCCAGGCTCTTTTTAGTCTGCTCGATGAGTTCGTCGGCGATCAGCTTGGCCTCTTCGGTCCGCCTTGCTATCTGCATCCTGGTCGCTTCGCCGGACTGGGGAGCCATGAGAACCCCTATCAGAAGGCCGAGCGCGGCTCCAGCCAGTAGGCCGGCTCCGAAATTTTCCAGGCTGAACTCCCTCTCTTCGCCCATCTCTCTCCTTTCAAAAAGACCGATTTTATGGTTTATCTCTCTTCTTCTACAATAATATATAAGAGAGCGACAATTGCAAACATTATGGTTGCCGCGGCAGCGGCCGCTCCGGTGTCGTTGAAGATGAAGGCGGCCAGCGCCCCAGATGAGGTGCCAATAAAGCCCGCGACCAGGCTGGGGCGCTCCCGCTTAAGCTTATCGAAGAAGCCGACCGGGCGGAAGAAGAGCATCGGGGAGACGAGCAGGGTGGCAAGGAGTATCCTCGTCCAGACCGTATATTTCATGCCCCGGTAATTCATGGCTATCTTCCGTCTTGTGATTTCCAACAGCTCCTTTACCCCGCCCTCGTAGATCATCATGACGCTCCGCCCCGCATGGCTGGTCGCCCCGCCCCGAAATATGTCTATGGCCAAAAAGATGAGAAGGGCTCCGAGGGCGGCTCCGGCGACGTAGAGAAAGTGCCTCCTTTTGAGCGAGCCCTGAAACAGGACTATCAGAGTGATGGCGAAACCGACCGAGGCGGCTATGGTTCCTCCGACGTTGGCTCCCAGGGCGGGATGTCCTATCGCCACCACCACGGCCGCAAACATCAGGCCGGCCAGAAGATGGTGCGCTCTCAATCGAAGCTTCTTTACATCGAGCAAGGATGTTATGCCGATTATGCTCGCCCCGATCAGAATGCCCATATATTCGTTTCCGATGCCGTAAAATCTGGCTCCGATGTTGGGACAGTAGCCCAAGATTGAGGTCCTTATGAGGTTCCAGCCGGTCATCATGTCAAGGGTCAGGATGACCACGGTCAAGAGGCAGATCAGGACTATCGGCATAAGTTGCGAGCCCTTGAAATAGCGGGCGCACATGACGATGGCGCCCGCTATGGCTGATACGAGGAGAATCGGCAGAATCATGTGACCGTAGTCGATGGGGGCGAATATTTCGAAGGCCACGGGTATGCTGAGCAGCCAAAGAAAGATCACCTGGATGGCCCCCACCAGTCTCTTTGGGATATTTTTGAAGAATGAAACAAGGGCGGCCAGGATGACCATTATCGAAACTAAGGTAACATAGCCTTTGAGCAGCGGGACTCTGGCTATCGCTTTATTCTCATACCTGGTGCTCATCCGCCCCATGTAAGATGGGTCAACCCTTCTGTCCAAGAACCTTATTGGCCTGCCCGTCATCTCCTCTCCCTTTTCGGCGCCGAGGATGCTCAAGATGGTCGGGGCGATATCGGTGCTGTCGACTATCCCAGGCCACCTGGTCGTATCCGAGATCAAAAGGCCTCCATCGACGCTAGCTCCGATCATAATTGCGGGAGCCAGAAAGTTGCCCCGCTCCATCGCCTCAGGCGGGTTGGAGGGAGCGAGGAGCATTAGGGTGGTATCATCACCCAAGATGCTCAAAACCTCGCCAAGATAGCGGTCGACCGCCTCCATCTTGAATTTGCGCCTCTTGATGATGGCCTCTTCCGTATATAGATTATTTCTGCTCTCAAGACGAGTCGTATCCCCGAGCTCGACGACCAGAAGGTCGGATGTGGCAAGCAGGTCCTTGGTCTTTGTAAAGAGCGCGGCGTAGTCGGTTATCGTTCCCGTCTCTTTAGAGATAGTGTTGGTCGCGGCCGAGACGTCGCCAAGGTAAGTCAAGCCCAGCTCGTCCATGGTTATCAATGAGGCCTCCCTGTGAGGCTCGCCCACGTTATCGCCGTTTCCAATGAGGGCCGCCTTGAGGCCACCCTCCTTTAGGGCTTTGCCCAGAGAGCCCGGCAGGTTGCTTCTGGGGATCGTCTTCGAGGTGGCTATGATGTTGGCGATCGAAAGGTTGGCTATGCTGCCCAAGGGAGGCTCGATGCCGGTCCTCTGGAGAAAGATGTCGGACGCAAGGATTCCGCTTGGATGGACCTCGTCCCGGTTGAAAGATTCGCCAGCCGTCCCGCCCGTCTTGGTCTTTGCCCCGACTCCAATGCAGAGATAGCCGTCATAAGGGTTTGGACCCGCCTGGGTCCTGACGTTCATGAGGCCTGCGGCGCCCTCTTTGGCAATTTTTGATAGGTTCGGCGCCGCGGCCTCGGCAAGCTCGCTCGCCCCAAGACCGTTGGTGATGACCATGATAACTTTTGGTTTGGCTTCTGCGGCCGCCTTGGGCGCGCCTCCCAGGGCGGCCGCAAGTAAAGAGATGAGGGCGAACAAGAGAAGCGCCCTTAAGATGATGCTTTTACGAAGGGGGCCGGAAAAGGATATGTGGACTCATCCTCTCTTTAGAATTTAAGGGAGTTGTCTCGGCTCTATGCTACTCGGCCTCTTCGAGGTCTTGGTCGAAAGAGCTTGAGCCCATGACCGTTCGAAATATCCGCTCCAAGTCGTTTAATGACTTGAAGTCTATCTCTATCTTGCCCTTTTTTTCGGTCATCTTGATCCTGACCTTGGCAGAGAGCTTTTCGCTAAGGCTCCTCGCCATGGTCCTAAAGGCCTTGGGTTGAAGGGGCTTGGGGCCAGCGGCCTGCCTGCTGGAGGATAGAGATGACATCTTGACCGTGCTCTCAGTCTGGCGAACGGACATGCCCTCCTCCAGGATCCTTCTGGCCAGCTCGATCTGTCTCTCCTCATCGTCTAGGGAAAGAAGGGCTCTGGCGTGGCCGGAAGAGATTTCGTTCTTCTCCAGCATGGTTCTTACTTCGGCGGGGAGCTGCAATAGCCTGAGCGAATTGGTTACAGCAACCCGGCTCTTTCCCACGATGGCCGAGAGATCGCCCTGGGTCAGACCAAACTTCTCTATCAACTCTTTAAAGCCCTCGGCCTCCTCGATGGGACTTAGGTTCTCTCTCTGTATGTTCTCGATGAGGGCGAGTTCGAGCGATTCGATATCGCTGGAGTCCTTGACGATTGCCGGGATGGCCTCAAGACCAGCATCGGCAGCTGCCCTTAGCCTGCGCTCGCCGGCTATCAGTTCGAATCCTAACCCCTTGGTTCTGACCATGACCGGCTGGAGCACGCCAAACTGTTTGACCGATGAGACCAGTTCTTCGAAAGCCTTGGGGTCGAATTTTTTTCGCGGCTGGTTTGGGTTGGGCTCGACGGCCTTGATCGGTATCTCTTTTAAGATCGAGGAGTTTAAGATCGAGGAGTCGCCCCTTTCTTGGCCCTCTTGAGCCGCCGGAATCAGTGAATTTAACCCCTTGCCGAGGCCCCTTTTATTAGCCACGATCCATCACTTCCTTCGCGAACCCCTGGTAGGCAAGGGAGCCCTGACAGACCGGATCGTAGATGGTTATCGGCTGACCAAAACTTGGGGCCTCGCTCAGCCTGACCGTTCTTGGAATTATGGTCTTGTAGACCTTGTCCTTAAAATATTTGGCGACCTCGTCTACGACCTGCTGCGAGAGCTTGGTCCTTGAGTCGTGCATGGTCATTAAAACGCCAGCGATCTCGAGGTCGGGGTTGAGGTGCTGGCGTATCAACTTTACGCTCTCCAAGAGCTTGGAGAGGCCCTCTAGGGCGTAGTATTCGCACTGTATCGGGATTATGATCTGGTCGGCGGCCGTCAGAGCGTTCACGGTGAGAAGGCCCAGCGAAGGAGGACAGTCGATCAAAATATACTCGAAGTCTTCTCTCAAGGGTTCTATCGCCCTTTTAAGTTTGGTCTCTCTTGAAATGGTCGAGACCAGTTCTATCTCTGCGCCGGCCAGCTGGATGGTGGCCGGGACGACGAATAAGTTTTCGATCTGGGTCGACTCTATCAAATCCTTTATGGGAGCCTCTTCTATAAGGGCATTATAAACGCAGCTGCTCCTGCTCCCCTTGTCCAAACCAAGCCCGCTGGTCGAGTTGCCCTGTGGGTCCAAGTCGACCAAGACGACCCGCCTTCCGGCCTGGGCCAGACAGGTTCCCAAGTTTATGGTCGTCGTGCTCTTTCCGACCCCGCCCTTCTGGTTTACGATGGCTATCGCTCTGCTTTTTCTGTTCATGTCTTCACCCTTTATCGGCCCCGCCTAGGGGCCTCTTCTTTGGAATCCCAGCCCTTCTGGGGTATTGCTTGGGCGTGGGAACCAGTTTTTTTATTATCACGATTGTTCTTTTGGCTTCAACGAAAGGAACGTCTATCTCTCTTGCGGAGACCATGGCGCCCCCAAGCTCGTTTGCTCCCCTCTCTGCCGCGTCGATCTCGCTCAAGCTCAAGTTTGCTTTCTGGGCCAAGAGCGAACCGCCGATCTTAAGGATGGGTAAGGCATATTCCGCCAGAACAGAGAGGGGCGCAACCGCTCTTGCTAGAGCCAGGTCGAACTGCTCTCTGTTGTCCCTATTTATACCATAATCCTCGGCTCGGCAACAGACCGCCTGGATCCCATCAAGGCCCATTCTCTCTATCAAGCCCTGTAAAAAATCAACCTTCTTCTTGATGGAGTCCAAAAGAATCGTGTTTAAGTGGGGAAAGGCTATCTTTAGGGGCAGGCCCGGAAGGCCTGCCCCGCTTCCGATATCTATCACCCTCTCTGTGCAAGAGAAGTCGTGGACGAGCTTAAGGCTCAAGGAGTCAAGGAAGTGCTTGCTGGCGATCTCCTCCTCTTCGGTTATGGCGGTAAGGGCGGCCCTCTTGTTCCCTGCTACGATCTCGTCCAAAAAGATCTCAAAAAGCTTCATCTTTTCCTCATCAAGCTCGATCTTTAGGGCGCCAGCCCCCTTGACGAGAAGATCTCGGCTCTTCGCTCTCATTCGTCCGCACTCCGCTTTTTCCGCTCCAAGTGGATCAACAGCGCCAAGGCATCGGCCGGGGTGACTCCGGGAACCCGGGTGGCCTGCCCCAGCGAACGGGGGCCGACCCTGGCCAGGCCCTCGCGCGCCCTAAAGGAGAGGCCGTGAAGCTCGTGGAAGTCTGTCCCCTCGGGGATGAGCCTCTCTTCCATCTTCTTTTGGCGCTTTACCTGTTCCATCTGACGCTTGGTGTAGCCTTCGTATTTAATCTCCGTCTCGACAATTTTCTTGGCATCTGCCGAGACCTTCTCTCCTTTACGAAAATCTTCGTAAAGTTTAGGAAAGGATGCTTCGAGCTCATCGTGGCAGACTTCGGGTCGGCGCAGGATCTCGGCCAGGCTGGTCGGCCTCTTTATCCCACTGCTTTTCAGGGCTCTCAATGCCTCGTTGTTGGCCTGGCTTGGAACGAGCCTTGTGCTTTTAAGGCCGGCTGTCTCGACAAGAATGGCCCTCCTCTTCCTCTCCACCAGCTCCATCCTCTCTTTGGAGATGAGGCCAAGCTCGTGTCCTATCTTCGATAGCCTAAGGTCTGCGTTGTCTCCTCGCAAGATGAGCCGATGTTCGGCCCTTGAGGTATACATGCGATAGGGCTCGGCATGCTCCTTGGTCACCAGATCGTCTACGAGAACTCCCATGTAGGCCTGGGAGCGCTCCAGGACCAAGGGGGGCTTCCCTTTGACCTTTAGGGCGGCATTTATTCCGGCCAGAAGACCTAGGGCAGCCGCCTCTTCATATCCGGTCGTGCCGACTACCTGGCCGGCCATAAAAAGGCCGTCTACCAGCTTGGTCTCCAGATTCGGCTTGAGCTGGCTCGCGATGACGTAGTCGTATTCGACGGCATATCCCGGTCTAACCATCTTTGCCCTTTCGAGGCCGGGGGTGGATCTGACCACCTCCAGCTGCGCCTTGGCCGGAAGTGCCGTGGTGAGCCCTTGCAAGTAGACCTCGTTGGTCTCCAGGCCCTCGGGCTCGATAAAGACCGGGTGGCGGGCCTTTTCCGGAAAATTTACAACCTTTCTGTCGATCGAGGGACAGTTTCTCGGGCCGCGACTCTCTATAATTCCGGTCTTAATCGGAGAGAGATGCATCAGACCAAGAAGTTTCTTGTGCGTCGCCTCGTTGGTATAGGTGAGGAAGCAAGGAATGTTGGGCGTCTTCCTGGGCTTGGAGGAGCCGGAGAAGCTCAAGGGGCCCGGGTCGCCGGGCTGAATCTCCATTTTCGAATAGTCGACGCTCCTTCCATCCAGCCTTGGAGGGGTGGCCGTCTGAAGCCTTCCCAGCTCAAAGCCAAGCTCCTTGAGGCTTCCGGAAAGCGCTCTTGCAGGCGCTTCGCCCATCCTGCCCCCCGCTATCTCAGTGTCGCCGATGACCAGGCGGCCATTTAGAAATGTGCCCGTCGTCAGGATGACCACGGAAGACCGATGGCCCCGCCCGTCCTCCAGTTCGACCCCAAGGATTCCCGTCCCTTCCTTTTTGATTCCGCTTACCGTTCCCGGAATTCGAGAGATACCTGCCCGCAAAAGGAGCTTTGCCATCTTGGCACCATATTTCCGTTTGTCTATCTGAGCTCTCAGTGCCTGGACGGCAGGGCCCTTGCTCCTATTTAACATCTTGATCTGGATCAGCGTCTCATCGGCGAGCCTAGCCATCCACCCACCCAGAGCATCAATCTCTTTTACCAGATGTCCCTTGCCGATCCCTCCGATAGATGGGTTGCAGGGCATCAGGGCCACCCTCTCCGCATCCATGGTTATTATGGCAACCCGCAGACCCATCCCAGCTGCAGCCAAAGCTGCCTCAGAGCCAGCGTGACCTGCTCCAATGACGATGCAATCGAAGGGTTTTTCCATCTAGCCCCTCTTCCTCTCCACCAGCTCCATCCTCTCTTTGGAGATGAGGCCAAGCTCGTGTCCTATCTTCGATAGCCTAAGGTCTGCGTTGTCTCCTCGCAAGATGAGCCGATGTTCGGCCCTTGAGGTATGCATGCGATAGGGCTCGGCATGCTCCTTGGTCACCAGATCGTCTACGAGAACTCCCATGTAGGCCTGGGAGCGCTCCAGGACCAAGGGGGGCTTCCCTTTGACCTTTAGGGCGGCATTTATTCCGGCCAGAAGACCTAGGGCAGCCGCCTCTTCATATCCGGTCGTGCCGACTACCTGGCCGGCCATAAAAAGGCCGTCTACCAGCTTGGTCTCCAGATTCGGCTTGAGCTGGCTCGCGATGACGTAGTCGTATGCCCTGCTTGTTGATGTTGAGATTTTGTCTTTAGGGGGCGCCCCTTGCGACCTTGCGGGGCAAAGCCGAAAACCAAATTCTGTCAGGTCTTCTTTAAGATTTTTTTTGCGTCTGGACATGGTAAGAAAGGTGAAGCCGAGAGAGGCTTTTGGGGCTTTATGGCTTGGAGGGAGCCCCCCCGTCGCAAGGAGGACGGTCTTGGCGCCAATGTTTCCCCCGAACATGGTTTTGACTCCAGCGGCTCTTCCCTCCTTAACGATCAGCCCATCGACCAGATCCTGCCAAAAGGAGATATTGGAAACCTCTTCTAGCGCCGTCTTTGTGTCGACTAAATGCTCTCGTTTCAAGGAGCGAGCCTCCCTGGCAACCTCATCTTGGCCGTCCCCGCCTTTAAAAGGAAAGGATCCGCTGACAAGCTCGATCTCTCGAAGCAAGGCCCCCCTTGCGGCCTCGCTAAAAGAGGGAGGATCTTCTCGGCGGATATTGTTGTCTAGCGAGAAAGAGACCATCAAAACCCTCATGCCCATGCGGGCTGCTGCCCAAGCTGCGCGGGCCCCACACGGGCTTGCCCCAACCACTATCAAATCATATCTTTCTATCTTTTGCTCCTTTGATTCAACGCTATTTGCCAAAAGTTCTCGTCATGAGAACTTTTGGCAAATAGCGCTCTTCACTTTCCGATGCAGAACTTTGAGAATATCCTGTCCAAGAGCTCATGGTCGGCGCCCACACCCATTATCCCCTCCAGGCTGTCTATAGCCTCTTTGATGAAGAGGGCGACGCACTCCTCGGGCTCCTTCGTCCGCAGGCCACTCTCGGCCCGGTCGAGGCTGGCCCTGGCCTCATTCAGCGCCTTGTAGTGCCTTGCATTCGTTATCACGATCTCATCCTCTGCCATCTCGGATCCCAAGACGGCCCCGCCGATGAGCTCTTTTAGCTGTTCGAGCCCTTGGCCGAATTTTGCAGAGACCGAGATGCTCCCTTTGGCTGAAAAAATCCTCTCTGCCTGGGCAACCGCCGTCTCCAGCGCCGCGTCGGATTTATTCAAAACAACAATTGTCTTGTCTGGATCAAGCCGAGAGAAAATCCCGCAATCCTCCTCGCAGATCTCTTCGCTCGAGTCGAGAACAAAGAGGGTCAATTCCGACTCCGCCACAAGATCCAGGCTCTTGGCTATGCCCTTCTCTTCCGCTTCGTTCTCGGGTCTCCTGATGCCCGCCGTGTCGTTGATGACGACGGGAAGGCCGCCTATTTCCATCCCCTCTTCAATCACATCCCTGGTCGTTCCCGGAAAATCGGTCACTATGCATCTGTCTTGGCCCGTAAGGGCATTGAGCAGACTCGACTTCCCGACATTAGTCCGTCCTATTAAGGATATGACTGCCCCCTCCCGCAAGATGCGCCCTTTTCCCCAGGTGGCAAGGAGCTCGTCTATCCTTTCCAAAAGGTCTTTTGTAAGCCCTGCTCCCTCTTCGTGAAGCAAGGGGGGGATGTCCTCCTCGGAAAAATCAATGTTGCACTCCAGTGCAACCAGGAGGTCCCATGCGCCGCACAGAACCCCTTTAATCCTTGAGGAGAGCGCGCCCTTGAGCTGCCTGTGCGAGGCGGCTAGGCTTCGTGCCGTTTTGGCGTTGATGGTGTCGATGACGGCTTCGGCTTGGGCCAGATCTATGCGGCCATTCAAAAAAGCCCTTTTGGTAAATTCTCCTGGTTCAGCCGGTCGCGCTCCGGCCTCAACCAGGGCGTGAAAGGTCTCCCGCAAAGGGATTCTGCCGCCATGACAGTTGATTTCGATGGTGTCTTCTCTGGTGTAGGTGGCAGGTCCCTTCATCGCCGAAACCAGAACCTCATCTATGGTGTCGGCCCGGCCCGGATGAGCAATATAGCCGTGAACGATCCTGTGGGTTGCCTCTCCGAGGTCCGTGCCCCTGGGGGAGCGAAATAGCTTTTCGGCTATCTCGAAAGCATCTGTGCCGCTCATCCTGACGATGCCTATTCCCGAGCTGCCGGGGGGGGTGGAGATGGCGACGATGGTGTCCTTTTCCTCTTTCATATCGCCTCAGAATTACTGGGGTATTTCCAGCTAACCACCCTCGGGCAACTAGCTGTTTCACGTGAAACATGGATCTCTGTTCGAATATGCGATCCCTCAGTCCGGGCGAATTATAACCCTTCTTTCGGGATCAACGCCATCGCTTTCCGTCTTAACTCTAGGATCGTCGTGCAGGCTCTCGTGGATTATCTTGCGCTCAAAAGCGCTCATGGGCCTGAGCGAAACGGGCCGCGCTTCGCGGACTGCCTTTTCGGCCATCCTTTCGGCCAAGCTGGCTAGCGAGGTCTCCAGGCGAGCCCGGTACTCCTCTATGTCCA
Source organism: Actinomycetota bacterium (assembly GCA_030017835.1). NCBI lineage: Bacteria > Bacillati > Actinomycetota > Actinomycetota bacterium. Next base: position 29,124 of record JASEGU010000004.1, read on the forward strand.
AGGATATGAAGCGCTTATTCTCCTCGTCTTTGTTCTCAACGATTGAAAGTATGAGCTGAAGGGCCTGAAGGGTCGAGCCCCGTCTGCCGATTATAATTCCCAGGTCGTCTCCGCTAATGCTGTACTTTAGGACGCCCTCCGTTTCTTCGCAGTCAACCTCGGCCTCCAGCCCAAAGGCGTCCAGTACTTTTTGAAGAAGATTCATTCCTTTTTCCAACGATTATTCCTCCGTGGAAGACCGATTGTTTCCGTCTGGTTGGCCGCTAAGGCGGGTTTCTCTCGCGACTCTTACAAGCCCCGCCGGGGCTAGTTCATCGCCCTGGCAATGGCCTGATGCTGAGCGACGCTCAACATATTATATACGACCCAGTAGATGAGGACGCCGGCCGGAAAGCTCAAACAGATGACTATCATAAATGCCATCATCGGCAGCATCATCTTGTCTTGTTGCGGGTCCGTCGAAATAGCTTTCTGCATACCGTATTGGCTGATTATTACCAACAAGAAGAGTACGACGAACGGCCCTATTGCTGTGGCTTTGCCGCTCGAAAGTGCCGTCTTGAAGCTAGTTGTCAAGCTTGGAATGCCGAGGAAGCTCGCCTTTTCAAGTGTTTCGGTCAAGGGCCCGCCTGAGGAGAGGAGCCTAAAGAGCGCGAACAATATCGGAAGCTGGAGGAGAAGCGGAAGACATCCGCCAAAGGGGTTTACCTTGTTCTCCTTGTAGAATTTCATCAGCTCTTGGCCCTGCTTCTCCTTGTCGTTTTTGTGCTTCTCTTGGATCTTTTTAACCTCGGGTTGCCACTTCTTCATCCCCTCAGTGGCCCGGACTTGCTTGACCACCAGGGGGGTCATCAATAATTTTACCAAAACGGTCAGCGCAACAATTGACCAACCCCAATTATTAATGTAGCCATTGAAAAGCTTTAAAAAGAAGAGCAAAAGATCTATTATTGGCGTTAAAATTTGAGACACTTCTCACCTTCCTTGTCTATTTTAAGGGATCATGGCCCCCATCAGAGAACGGATGGCACCTTAAGAGCCTCTTCGTTGCCAAGGCCGCTCCTCTTGCCGGGCCGTATTTATCGACCGCCTCGATGGCATACTGGGAACAGGTTGGAATGAATCGACATCTTGGGGGGAGCACTGAGGAAACCGTTCTTTGATAAGCTCTTATTATAGCAATAATAATTTTTTTCATTTAATAAGATCTTCCGCTCTTCTTGTGAGCCTTCTAAGCGCTTTTTCAATCTCGTGATAGCTCTTTCCTTTTATCTTTCTTCTGGCAATAAACACTATATCGGTGGACTTATTAAGCTCCAGCCCACTCAAACGAAACGCCTCTTTGAGGCGTCGCCTTATCCGGTTCCTCTCAACCGCCCCTCCGAGCTTTCGGCTGACCGAATAGCCGACCCGGCTCTGGCCGGTGCCTCCGTTTTTTAAAATTAACATCACCAGGAGGTCATTTTTTATGGCCCTGCCTTGAGCATAGACCTTTTCAAAATCTCTCTTGCTTTTCAGGCTTGCCGTTTTGCTTTCGCCCATGCCTGGCCCCTGTCAGGCTGAGATCTTGGCCCTTCCTTTTCGGCGCCTTGCGGCCAGGATTGCTCGGCCAGCCCTCGTGCTCATGCGCTTTCTAAAGCCGTGGGTTTTTTTTCTTTTTCTTACATTGGGCTGAAATGTTCTCTTCAAGTATATCTTCCTTCTCTCGTTTAGCTTGCCCGTTAAAACTGAGTAATTATAGCGTGGGCCATTTGGGGTGTCAAGAAAAATGAGGCATTCTTGACATTAAAAAACCTGTTAGTCGGCGCCCTTCTTCTCTCCCGCCCTAGTCACCAGCGGCAAAATTTTGATATAATTTATTGGAAACTTTGGCGCTTTTTGAAGCGGCTTGAAAAGGATGAAAAGAGACTCTCGCCCCGAAAGGGCTTTTCTTCTCTGTTTTCTAAGCCTTTTCATTTCTTTCCACATCTGTGGAAAGAAATGTGTAAAAGTGCGCCATTAGCCCTGTTGGCATGCTTCATGAAAAAATTAATCTTTGGCTGAAGCTTAAGACGTCCTTGGTCCGGTGAGCTCGGCCGAACTCTTTGCGGGCCCCATCTTGGGCGGATACTTTTGTGGAGGAAGCTGTGAACAAGTTTTTGGAGAGGGTCCTGTCCGAAAAAGAAGATGCTAAAAAAGAGAGCCTCGCTCGGGAGGCCGCCCCTTCTTGCGCTGAGGAGAAGGGGGCCTCTTCCTTCAGGGGGTTTGCGCGAATAGCAATATATGACTCTCTCTCTTCGCCGCCACAGATAATTGAGCTCTCCTGCCAGGACCGCCAAGAGTTCATCGATTCTCTGGGAGCCAAGATATATCAGCTCTCTCACGAAGGGGGCGGGAACGCACCCTTTGCCGCCATCAAGGAGCTGGTCGAAAACCTCATACACGCCTCCTTTAAGGAGGTCGTCGTCACGATCCTAAACAAGGGGAACACCATAAGGATAGCCGACCAGGGGCCGGGAATCGCAAATAAAGACAAGGCCCTTGAGCCCGGTTTCTCGACTGCCACCAGCGAGATGAAGCACATCATAAAGGGGGTCGGCTCGGGCCTTCCAATCGTAAAAGAAATAGTGGGCCTATCAGGTGGGGTCATGAAGATAGAGGACAATCTTGTATCTGGGTCGGTAATAACCATGGAGTTTAAAAAGATCCCCGAGCTGGGCGGGGTAGAATTGCCCGCCAAAAAGAAGCCTTCTCCCCTTACGATGACGCTTTCCAATCGGCAAAAAAAAGTGTTATTCTTAGTTGCTGAGGTCGGCCCAATCGGTCCCTCAGAGATGGCCTCTGAGCTAAGCATGAGCCTTAGCACTGCCTATAGAGACTTAAGGTCTCTAGAGGACTTGGGACTACTTAGGGCTGACGACAGGGGCCGAAGGGTCTTGTCCCAAGAGGGCGTCGACTTTATGGAAAACTTTTTCGACCAAACAGGGTGATTTCTTGCAAGCAGACATCGCGGAGGCCTGGAAAGAGGCCGTAAAACAATTAAAGGCTGGGATGAGTGCTCCCATATCGAAGGCTTGGTTCGATAACACCTCGGCGGTTGATATGTCAAATGGTGTCGTCTTTATATCGGCTCCCAATAATTTCATCAAAGAGTGGCTCGAGACAAGACACGTCGACTCAATAAAAGAGACCCTGTCGGCTATCTTAAACGAGGATGTGCTCGTAAGCTTCATTTCTAAAGAGTTAGAAGGGGTCGCCACGTCGCCCAGGACCAAGATTCAATCAAAACCGCCAGAGACCGAGGCGAGGGGTGGGGCCGGCCTCTTAAATTCAAAATATACCTTCGAAGCTTTCGTGATCGGAAGCAGCAACCGGTTCGCCCACGCCGCCGCATTGGCCGTGGCGGAGCTTCCTTTTAAGGCTTACAACCCGCTGTTTATCTATGGCGGCGTGGGCCTTGGAAAGACTCACCTGCTGCAGGCTGTCGGCAACTATGTCTCCCAGCATAACCGCGAACTTAAAATTAGGTATGTTTCGACGGAGAAATTTACCAACGACTTCATCAGCTCAATTGGAGATAGGGGCAAAATCTCTGGTTTTCAAAATAAATATCGCAAAGTTGATGTGTTGATGATAGACGACATCCAGTTTATAGCCGGCAAGGAGGCGACCCAAGAGGAGTTCTTTCACACATTTAATAATCTATATGAAGCGAATAAGCAGATGGTTATCACTAGCGACCGCCCACCAAAGGATATCTCAACCCTAGAAGACCGCCTTCGTTCGAGGTTTGAGTGCGGCCTCATCACCGATGTCCAGCCACCTGATCTGGAGACAAAGATAGCCATTTTAAAGAGAAAGCTTAGCGATAACGACGTCGTCTCTTTCGAGGTTTTAGAGTTCATTGCTTCCAGGGTCCACTCGAATATTAGGGAGCTTGAGGGGGCGCTGACTAGGGTTCTTGCCTTTTCCTCCTTCACAAAAACCCCGATAGATATTAAGCTCGCCGAGGAGGTTTTAAGGAATATATTCTCAAACAAAGAGAGCCGACCGATATCGATTCAGGCCATACAGAATGAGGTCTGCCGCTTTTTTGGGATTTCAAAAACCGAGCTCGTCGGAAGCCGGCGGAGTCAGCCGATTGTTTATCCTAGACAGATTGCTATGTACCTATCGAGAGAATTAACTGATATGTCTCTTCCAAAGATCGGCGAGGAGTTTGGTGGAAGAGATCACACAACGGTGATGCACGCCAATTTAAAGATAGAAAGGCTAATAAGCGAAAGGCGGGAGATATATAACCAGATTCAGGAGTTAATTAATAAGATAAAACAGAGATCTTAATAACTCTAAGCCTGTTGATTATTTGTGTATCAATTATTAACAATTTTGGGATTTAAAAATTTCACAACTTTTATTAATAGTTCTAAATAATTTATTAGATGTTTGTGAACAATTAAGAGACGGGGCAAGCTCTGTAATTAACAATTCAACAAGCTCTAATATTATTACTATTTTTATTTATTAATATATCAATCAATACTAAGAGGTGTTTAAATGTTTATCACTTGTGAGCAGAAAGAGTTATTGGAAGAGATTCAAGTAGTTCAAAAGGCCGCATCCATCCGGAGCACCCTCCCCATCTTAAGCGGCATACTTTTTAGCGCTTCGGCCGGCAGGCTACATCTTACCACCACCAACTTGGAATTATCTATACATTCCAGCCTGCCGGCCGAAGTCAAAGAAGAGGGATCTTTAGTCGTTCAGGCTCGCCTAATTGGAGAGATCATTAAAAACCTTTCTGATTTAAAAATAGAAATGTTTTTAGATTCCTCCACAAACCAACTAAAATTAACCAATTCCAAGTCGGTCTTCAATATAAAAATCCTTTCGCCAGAGGACTTTCCAAAGTTTCCCACGGCCGAGTTGGACAATCAGTTCACCATCAAGTCGGAAGACCTCTCTAACGCTATAAGACAGGCCATAAAAGCCGCCTCTATTGATGAGACTCGGCCCATCTTGACCGGCGTCCTTATTGTAGTAAATAAAAATAGGTTAAAGATGGTTGCCACCGACAGCTATCGTTTAGCCATAAAAGAGATCCCAATAATCAACAAAGAAGACGTCAAGATAAAGGCCATCATTCCCTCAAGAACGCTCGGGGAGCTTCTTAAGATTGTCTCTGATGGACGGAGCGAAGTAGTGGTGGGAGAGATGGGAAATCAACTCGCCTTTAAGATTAAAAATACCACCCTGATAACTCGGCTAATAGAGGGGCAGTATCCAAACTATCAACAGATCCTCCCAGAAAAGTATGAGATGAATTTTGTGGTGGATCGAGAAAATCTTCTTGGCGCCGTAAAGAGGATATCCTTATTTACCCAAAGCAACTCTTTAATAAAAATGGCGGCAAGAGATGGCTCTCTTGAGCTCAGCGCCTCTGCTGCTGAACTTGGTGAGGCCAAAGAGGCAGTAGATTATAGGGGGACGGGAGACGGATTGACAGTGGCCTTTAATAGTCAATATCTGATCGACGGCCTTAGTAGTATTCAGGGAGAGGAGGTATCCTTTGATATGATAGACAACATGAAACCGACCTCAATCACAGGAGACAAGAAGGATGACTTCCTCCACCTCTTAATGCCGGTTAGAACCGGATGATAAAATATATTATTATATTAAAAAATAGGAAAAAGATTGCATCTTTTTAGAGCAGAGCTCCTCAGCTTTAGAGGTCACAAAGAGGCTTCATTCGAGCCCATCCCTGGCATAAATGTGATAATCGGTGATAATGGCTGCGGCAAAAGCAACCCGCTAGAGGGAATCTTCGTCCTTATGAGAGGGAGGTCCTTTGGGACGAGCCAAGACGATGCTTTGATTCAACTCGGAGAGAGGGCGTCGGTAATTAGGGGGAGGTTTAAGGGAGAGAAGAGAGACTCTAAAATCGAAATGGGCATAAATGCTGACGCCGGAAAAGAGATTAGACTGAACGGCTTAAGGCTGGAGAAATTAAAAGATCTTAAGAGTTCTTTTGGAATAGTCACCCTCTCTCCTGAGGATCTTAAGCTCGTCAAAGGTGGCCCCGAAGAGAAGAGGGCGCTCATGGATGAGGCTGGGGGGCCCTTGGCCCAAAATATGACCATGCGAGGATGAGCCCTTTTAAGGTTTTAAAGCAACGAAACAACCTCTTAAAACAGATCAAATTTGGGAGAGCAGGCCCGCTCAAGCCCTGAGATATGGAACGAGAGACCGATCATAACCGGAAAGAGGTTGATGGATGAGAGAAGAGAGACGGTTCAGCCTTTGAGCGAAGTCTGTCAAGATGTCTTCAATGAGATTTACGGCCAGAGGCGCAGCCTGAGCCTAATGTGTTCGAACGAAATCTTTAAAAAAGACTCTCCGTCGAGGAGCCTCTCAAAGACCTCTTGGAAAAAGGGGGGGGCCGATGAGATTGAAAGGGGAACAAGCCTCATCGGCCCCCATAGAGACGACCCAACGATCCTTCTTGGGGGAAAAGAGGGGCCCAGGCCATATGTCTCCCAGGGCGAACAGAGGGCCATCAGCTTGGCCCTGAGGCTGGCCCACTATGAGCTCTTGTGTAGAGATGAACACGGGATGAACCTGTTTCTAATGGACGACGCCATGTCGGAGATGGACGAGAAGAGAAGAGACAACCTCTTAAATTTCATCTCCGGGCTCAAACAGACCACAATCACCAGCACAAATCTCTACTACTTCAAGGACGAGCATCTTAAAATGACGAACCTGATTGAAATGGGAGAAGGCGAGAGGAAGAGCAAGGCTTGTTGAGGGACATCAAGGATGTTTTACGAGACCTAATATCCGACCTCAACATGGGCAAGCTGATGGAGGAGGCCAGGATCGTAAGGGGCTGGAGAGATATAGTCGGCGAGCACGTCGCCGAGAATAGCTCCCCAATCTCGCTTGTGCGCGGCACCCTCTTGATAGGAGCCTACAATTCAGCCTGGTCGAATCAGCTCAGCATGATGAGGACAGGCCTCGTGGAGGAGATAAACAGCCACCTTGGCAGAGAGGTCGTAAAAGAGATAAGGTTCAAGCTGATCGAAAAGGCGAAGGAGGAGAGCGATGAGGCCGCCCCCGAAGAACGCACGAGTCTTTTTGGCGAGGGAGAGAAAAAGAAGATTCTTGGCGATCTCTTGTTAAATGTCGAGGATGCTGAGGTGAGAGAGAGCCTAAAAAGGGCCATTTTCCTAGATGATCAAAAATGATTAAAAGCAGACACATTTTTTAGCGGGAGGAAAGCGATTGAGCTCTGCGGAGTATAGCGCAAAAGATATAACCGTTTTAGAGGGCCTTGAAGCGGTCAGAAAGAGACCGAGCATGTATATCGGAAGCACCGGCCCCAAAGGCCTCCACCACCTCGTTTACGAGGTGGTGGACAACAGCATCGACGAGGCCCTGGCCGGCTTCTGCACCGCCATCGAGATCTATGTTCACGGAGACAACTCGGTAACCGTTATCGATAACGGAAGGGGAATCCCGGTCGAAAATATGGCCGGCTACAATCGGCCGGCCCTCGAAATCGTTTTGACCAAGCTCCATGCTGGCGGCAAGTTCGGTGGGAGCGGCTATAGGGTTTCGGGCGGCCTTCACGGCGTCGGCATATCGGTGGTGAACGCCCTTTCAAAATCGCTCATGGCCGAAGTCTGCCGAAGCGGCAAGGTCTTTAGACAGGGCTACGAGCGAGGCATTCCCACGGGCGAAATGGTTGAAATGGGCTCATGCAAAAAGAGCGGGACCAAAATAACCTTTCTGCCCGACAAAGAGATCTTCGACGACATCATCTTCGATCTCGACATCCTCTTGCAGAGGTTCAAGGAGACGGCCTTCTTAAACAAGGACCTCAAGATCAAGGTGGTCGATGAGCGGCCAAGCGAACCCATCGAGGTCGCTTACCAATATTGGGGAGGGATCATCGACTTCGTCGGCCATCTGAATGGAAACAAAGAAATTGTCCACAAAAAGGTCATCTATATCGAGGCCGAGGAGGGCGGCAACTTCATGGAGGTGGCCGCCCAATACAATACCGGCTACTCCGAAGGCATCTTCACCTTCGCCAACAACATCAATACCCACGAGGGCGGAACCCATTTGAGCGGCCTTCGGGCTGCCCTGACCAGAACCCTAAACGACTATGCTAGGGCCAAGGGTTTTTTAAAGGAGAAGGACGAGAACCTGACGGGCGAGGACATCAGAGAGGGCCTCACCCTGGTCCTTAGCGTGAAGCTCTTCGAGCCCCAGTTCGAAGGACAGACCAAGACCAAGCTTGGCAACAGCGAGATAAGGGGCTTTGTCGACGGCGCGGTCTCGGCGGGGCTTTCCGAATTTTTGGGGGAGAACCCGAAGGAAGCAAAGGCGATAGTCTCCAAGGCGGTCTCGGCCTCGCTGGCCAGACAAGCCGCAAGGAAGGCCAGGGAGATCACCAGAAGGAAGGGACTGCTCGAAAATACCTCGCTTCCGGGAAAGCTTGCCGATTGCTCCAGCAAGGACCCGGCCGCCTCCGAGATCTTTTTGGTCGAGGGCGATTCGGCCGGCGGCTCGGCCAAACAGGCCAGAAACAGGGAATTCCAGGCCATCCTTCCCTTAAAGGGCAAGATATTAAACGTGGAAAAATCGAGGATCAACAAGATACTCGGCAGCGAGGAGATCAGAGTCATCATTTCGGCCCTCGGCACCGGCATCGGCGAAGAGTTTGACCTGGACGGGGCCCGCTACCACAAGGTGATAATCATGACCGACGCCGACGTCGACGGCGCCCACATCCGCACCTTGATCCTAACCTTCTTCTACCGCTACATGCAGCCGATGATCGAGGCTGGCTATGTCTATATCGCCCAGCCCCCGCTATACAAAGCGAGCAAACAGAAGAAGGCGACCTATGCCTATGGCGACAAAGAGCTGGAGGAGGTCTTGCTCGAAATGGGCAAGGAGGGGACGACCATCCAACGCTACAAGGGTCTTGGAGAGATGAATCCCGACCAGCTCTGGGAGACGACGATGGATCCGGAAGAGAGGACGCTCCTTCGGGTTACCCAAGACGACGCTGTTGCGGCCGACGAGATTTTCACCATCCTCATGGGAGACCAGGTCGAGCCGCGCAGACAGTTCATAGAGAAACACGCCAAAAGCGTTCGCTTCCTGGATATATAGGAGAATAATAGATGTCATCACGAGCGCAGCTTTTTGGAAACAAAACAGAACCGGTCTACATCGAAGAGGAGATGAAGCGCTCATACATCGATTACGCCATGAGCGTGATCGCCGGGCGTGCCCTGCCCGATGTGAGAGACGGCCTTAAGCCGGTCCACCGCCGCATCCTCTACGGCATGTACGATCTTGGCATGGTTCCGGGCAAGCCCTATATGAAGTGCGCCCGCATCGTAGGAGAGGTTTTGGGAAAGTATCACCCCCACGGCGACAGCGCCGTCTATGACGCTCTGGTTAGGATGGCCCAAGACTTCTCCTTGAGATATCAGCTCATCGATGGCCACGGAAACTTCGGCTCGGTCGACGGCGACAGCCCGGCCGCCATGCGCTATACCGAGGCTCGCCTCTCCAAGCCGGCCATGGAAATGCTGAAAGACATCAACAAAGAGACGGTCGATTTCGCCCCCAACTTCGATGAGACCCTGAGCGAACCGACGGTTCTGCCCTCGAGGCTTCCCAACCTCCTTATCAACGGCTCCTCGGGGATAGCCGTCGGCATGGCGACCAACATTCCGCCTCACAACATGGCCGAGGTCATCGATGCCGTCGTCATGCTGATCGATAAACCAGAGGCCGGCATAGAGGATCTGATGACTCAGATTAAGGGACCAGACTTTCCTACCGGGGGACTCATCGTCGGCACGGCCGGCACAAAAGAGGCCTATCGGACCGGGCGCGGCAACGTGATTATGAAATCCAAAACCCACATCGAAGAGACGAAATCGGGAAAGCACAGGATCATCGTGACCGAGATCCCGTTTCAGGTCAACAAGGCGCGTCTGACCGAGAAGATTGCCGAGCTCGCCAGGGAGAAAAAGATAACCGAGATAAGCGACCTGCGCGACGAGTCCGACAGGAGCGGCATGCGTCTGGTCATCGAGCTGAAGAGGGAGGCCGTTCCCAAGGTCGCCTTAAACAAGCTATTCAAATATACCCAACTCAAAACGACCTTCAATATCATAACGCTGGCCCTGGTCGACACGGCTCCCAAGGTCCTCAACTTGCTCGAGGCCCTGAAGTACTACCTCGACCACCAGAGAGAGATCATCGTTAGAAGGACGAGGTTTGATCTGGCCAAGGCTGAAGCCAGAGCCCACATTTTGGAAGGGCTTTTGGTTGCCCTGAACAATTTGGACGAAATGATAAAGCTTATCAAGTCGTCAAAGACGGTCGATATCGCCCGCTCAAGCATCATGGAGCGCTTCTCTTTGAGCGAGACTCAGGCCCAGGCCATTTTGGATATGCGCCTACAGAAGCTGACCGGCCTTGAGCGCGAGAAGATAGAGACCGAACACAAAGAACTCCTTGAGGCGATCGCCGAGCTCAAAGCCATCTTGGCCGACGAGAAGAGAGTCTACGCCATCATCAAGAGGGAAATCCTTGAGATCAAGACGAACTATCTCGACGAGAGGCGCACCAAGATAGTTCCGGCCGAGGATGACTTGGAGGAGGAGGACCTCATTGCCGAAGAGCAGATGATCGTCTCGATAACCAATTCGGGCTACGTCAAGCGCTTGCCCGTCGAGACCTACCGCCAGCAGCAACGGGGCGGCCGCGGGGTCATCGGCATGAATCTCAAGGACGGGGACGTGGTCGAGCACATGTTCGTCTCCTCAACCCACGATTACGTCCTCTTCTTCTCCAACGAGGGCAAGGTCTACCGGGTCAAGGTTCACGAGCTCCCCTTGGGCAGCCGCACATCCAAGGGGCAGGCCATCGTCAACATCCTTCCCTTTGGGCCGGGCGAAAAGATAGCGGCCGTCATCGCGGCCAAGGGTTTTGAGCAGAGCAAATATATCATAATGGCGACCAAGCTCGGTCTGGTCAAAAAGACCGAGCTCAAAGAGTACGACACCGCAAGGCGTGGCGGGATAATTGGTTTGAACCTGAAAGAAAATGACGAGTTAATAGGGGTCAAGCTGGTAGATAAGGATGACAGAATAATCCTCGTCTCCGAGCTGGGTCAATCGATTTGTTTCGACGAGAGCGACGTTCGTCCGATGGGCCGGGCCGCCTCGGGGGTCAAGGGGATCACCCTAAATCTGGCCGACGTGGTCCTTGCGATGGACGTCGTAAGAAACCTCGGCGAGCTCTTCGTCGTCACCAATAACGGTTATGGCAAGCGGACACCGATCACCAAATACCCGGCCCAGGCTCGGGGCGGAAAGGGCGTTCGCACGATCAAAAAGTTTGAGAGCGGGGAAAGGCTGGCCGGGGCCAAGGTGGTAAGCGATGAGCACGAGATCATGCTCATCTCGGCCGAAGGCTTGGTGATCAGGACGGCGGCCAAAGGGATAAGCCGGATGGGCCGGAGCACCCGCGGGGTTAGGGTCATCAACCTTAAAGAGAACGATGTGGTGAGCACGGTCGCCAAAGTGGCCAGCGCCAGGGCCTCAGAGGAAAACGGGGATGGAGTCTGAAAAAAAGGAGAGCCGCCCCAGGCCCTTTGAGGTTATAGAACATACGGCTGATGTCGGGATAATCGGCTACGGCGGGGACCTAAAAGAGGTTTTTGAAAACACCGCCATCGGCATGTTCAGTCTAATTACAGAACTTAACGCCGTTTCAAAAGATCTTGAGATTCAAGTGGAGGTCGAAGCGGAAGATGTTGAGGGACTGATGGTGGCCTGGCTTAACGAATTGATCTATCTCTTCGAGACCAAGGGGGTTCTATTTAAAGAGTTCGACATCCTGGAGCTCAGCGAAGAGGGGCTAAGGGCCGTGGCCCGCGGCGAGGAGTTAAATCCTATCAAACATGAGATCAAAACGGAGATAAAAGCAGCCACCTATCATATGCTCAAAGTGGAGAGCGAAAAAGAACGCTTAAAGAGCCGAGTCATATTTGACGTTTAGCCCAGTAAAAAAAGGGAGGCGGTTGCAATCAAGGGCATCGAAAAGATCGGCGAGTATTGCTACAGAATCCCCAAAGAGACCCGAAGCGACATGTTGGTCGACGGGATAATATTCTCCGACGAAAGCCTTTTTGCAACGGACGAATCGTCTAAGGCGCTGGAGCAGGTGGCTAACGTCGCCACCCTTCCCGGAATAGTCAAAGCTTCCTTTGCTATGCCCGATATCCATTGGGGATATGGCTTTCCCATTGGCGGGGTGGCCGCTGTGCGAGAAGAGGACGGCTTCATTTCGCCAGGCGGGGTTGGCTTCGACATCAGCTGCGGGGTCAGGCTCCTGAAGACGTCCATGATTGCAAGCGAGATAGAGCCCGATCTAAAATCCCTTATGCACGAGCTCTCCCGAAACATCCCCAAAGGGCTTGGGCGCAAAGGAAAGATCTCGCTTAACCAGAGCGAGCTCGAAGAGGTGCTGGACAAGGGGATCGAATGGGCTCGAAAGCGGGGATTTGCCAGTAAAGACGAGACGAATCGCATCGAGGAGAGCGGGCGGCTGGCCGGTGCAGATCCTGGCGCGGTCAGCAAGAGGGCCTTCGATCGAGGCGCTAGTCAGTTAGGCACGCTCGGCTCGGGCAACCACTTTTTAGAGGTGCAGGAGGTGACCGAGATTTTTGATTCGGCCAGCGCCAAGGCTTTTGGAATATTTAAAGGTCAGCTTATGGTCATGATCCACTCCGGCTCAAGGGGCCTTGGTCATCAGGTCTGCACCGACTACGTCAAGGTGATGGACGGGGTGGTCAAAAGAATGGGCCTTACCCTGCCAGACCGCCAGCTCGCCTCCGCCCCCATCGCTTCACCTGAGGGACGCAATTACTATGGAGCAATGGCGGCTGCGGCCAATTATGCCATGGTCAACAGGGGGCTTCTGGCCTTCTGGGCCAAAGAGTCCTTCGAGAGCACCTTCTCGGCGACCGCCAAAGAGATGGGCATCGAGCTTCTCTACGACGTCTCTCACAATTTGGCCAAATTCGAAGAGCATGTGGTGGACGGCAAGCAGATGAAGCTATGTGTTCACCGAAAGGGGGCCACCAGGGCCTTTGGGCCCAGCCTCTTGCCCAAAGATTCTCCCTATAAAGAGATCGGTCAGCCGGTCATGATCCCTGGGGACATGGGGCGAGCCTCCTACGTATTGCTTGGGACGGAGGAGTCAGAAGAGAGGGCCTTCAGTTCGACCTGTCACGGGGCGGGGCGCGTCATGAGCCGCACCCAGGCCAAGAAGAGCATCGGGCTGGACCAGTTGAGAAAGGACCTCGAAGAGAGGGGAGTCATCGTCTTGGCCGGGCAGAAATCAACCCTGGCCGAAGAGGCTCCGGGCGCCTATAAAGACGTCGATAGGGTGACTCTGGTTTGTGAAGGTGCCGGCCTCTCTAGGCGAGTGGCCAAGCTGCGGCCACTTGGCGTGATAAAGGGCTAGGGAGCTTGGCCGCTCGGGATAGAAAAAATTAAACAGAACGCTAAGAAGTGTTTGATATATTTTAGTTTGCTGGTTAAAATAATGAGGCTAGATTTTGAGAGCGGGCCTATAGCTCAGTTGGTTAGAGCGCACCCCTGATAAGGGTGAGGTCAGTGGTTCGAATCCACTTAGGCCCACCATTTGAGAGAAGAGGCTATAACGCAAAAGGCGCGCAGAGCATATTTGGCGCCTTTGTTAATGGAGTCTCTTTGGGCCTTCTCTTAAGGCCGATTGGCGAGTTGGGGGATTAGCTCAGCTGGGAGAGCGCCGCCCTTGCAAGGCGGAGGTCGTCGGTTCGAATCCGATATCCTCCACCAACCACGCTCCTTGCGCGGATCCCTTTCGAGCCAACCTCTTTTCGAAACCCACCTCACCCACGATCTGTAGTAGCACGGGCTTTTGGTGGGATGGGGAAAAAGAATCCCTCATACAATCGAGGCCCAAACGGGCACGAGCCTTTGGTCGGCCTCTTTTGCTTTGGCCGAAAGCTCCGCCCTCTTCGCCGATGGTCAGGATGACCGTCCCGCCTATAGCGATTTTTTCACCGACGGCCGGGTCCTGGTCCAAGACGTAGCCCGTAACGTTATCTGGAATTTCAGAAGGATAATCATAGTCTACCAGAAGCCCAAGGTTTTCAAGCTTGGCTGTTGCTCCCTCCTCGGTCATCCCCTTGACGTTAGGCATATTTATAAAGGGCTGACCCTTGCTGATCTCCAAGGTTACGGTCTCTCCCGCCGCGATCTCTTCGCCGGCCGCCGGGGTCTGGCCGACGACTCGACCTATTTCAAGCGGACTGTAGACCTCTTCTATCTCTGGCACCAGGCCAAGTCGTTCCAAGAGCCTTACGGCCTCATCTTTGCTATTGCCAGCGAGATTGGGCATTAGCATCGGGCCCCCCTCGCTCACGATTAAATCGATCTTGGTGCCGGGAGGAACTTTTTTATTAGCTTTTGGAAGTTGGCCTATGACAGTATCCTTCTCCGCCTCTTCGTCCGCCACAACGTTGACTTTTCCAAGAGCAAGGCCAGCCCGAGCTATGGCCTCGATGGCTTTATCGCGGGTCATGCCCTCCACGTCGGGAACGGTTACGGCGCTCTCGAGCGTGACAGTAACCGAGCTCCCCTTTCTGACGCTTGCGCCTGCCTCAGGGTCCTGCTCGACCACCCGGCTCTTTCGATCATCCTCTTTGAAATCATTTTCATTTGCAAGCTTAAGGCCGGCCTCATCCAGAAGGGAGACGGCCTCTTCCAGGGTCTTATCGCCAAGGTCCGGAACGACCACCCGCCCTCCGAAGAGAAGATTAAAGATCAGAAAGGCGCCCAGAAGGACGGCCAGCCCAAGGGCTCCGAGCTTAAAATAAGGGGTTAAGTTTTTTCGCCTCTTCTGATTCGGCCCTCTGCGAGGGGCTGGGGCGGCCTCTGTGAGCGGCATTATGCGGGTCTGCCCCGAGTCGGTTTCGACGGGCGGAGGCGGCTGTTTTATGGGCAGGTCCTTTGAGATGCTCAAAAGGTCCTGTTTCATCTCTTCGGCCGAATGATAACGACCGGCCGGATTCTTCTCGAGCGCCCTCAAGATGACTTGCTCTAAGGGCCTAGAGATCTCACTATTCAATAAAGATGGCGAAAGCGGCTTCTCTTGGACCTGCTTCATGGCGACGGCCACCGGGCCATCCCCCTTGAAGGGGAGCTGGCCCGTTAAGGCCTCGTAGAGGACTATGCCAAGCGAGTAGATATCGGTAGCGCGGCCGACCTCGATACCCTGAGCCTGCTCGGGGGAGATATACTCGGCCGTGCCCATAACCGAGCCGGTCTGGGTCATTGAAGCCCCTCCGGCTCTGGCTATTCCGAAATCGGCCACCTTAACCTGACCGTGAGGCGCAATGATTATGTTTTGCGATTTTATGTCGCGGTGTATGACGCCCCTTTGATGGGCGAAACCTAGGGCCGAACAGACCTGTATCGCCATCTCAAGCGTCTCGTCGACGGGCAAGGGGGCCTGAGCCTCAATGAGCTGCTTTAAGTTCCAACCCTCCAGGTACTCCATTGCTATGAAATAGGTCTCGTCCTCGTGGCCCCAGTCATAAATGTTTACGATGTTGGGATGATTTAAGCCCGCAGCCGCTTGGGCCTCGACCTTGAATCTGGCGACGAAGTTGGTCTCCTGTGCGAACTGGGGATGGAGGACCTTGATGGCCAGGGTGCGGTTTAGGACCGAGTCCTCAGCCCTATAGACGTCGGCCATGCCGCCTTTGCCGATCTTCTCTATGACGTTATATCTCTTGCCAAAAGTCTTTCCGACCATAGTGATTGCCAAAGCCACCCTTCAAGAATAACTTATTCTATCAGATAGAAAAAAAATCCAAAAGGAGAAATGAGGTCCTTTTTAATGGGGCGTAGCCGTCATTCGCTCTCTTTAAGGGCCTCTTTTAGCACGAGCTTTGCCAAGGGAGCCGAAACCCTGCCACCTTGGCCCCCATTCTCTACCAAAACGGCGACCGCAACCCTTGGGCGGTCGGCTGGGGCAAAGCCCACGAACCAGCCGTGAGGCTCGCCCTTGGCGAGCTCGGCCGTTCCCGTCTTTCCGGCCACCAGGACTCCGCCCACTCTGGCGGCCGCGGCCGTTCCGCTCTTAACTACCTCGACCATCATCTCGGAGACGGCCGCGGCCGCCATAGGCCCTATTGGCCGGCCAAGTTCTTTTGGCTCGGCCTTAAAGATCGATTCCCCGCTCGGCCTCAATATCTCCTTGACGAGAAAGGGCTTCATCATGCGGCCGTCGTTCGCGATCGCTGAGGCGCAGAGGGCCATCTGAAGCGGGCTGACAAGCAGCTCTGCCTGGCCGACGGCGCTCCAAGCCAGCTCGACCTCGTCCATCTCGGCTGCCTTTGGAATTCGACTCTCCTTGACGGCCAGCTCGAAATCGATCTTCTCATTGAAGCCGAACCGCTCCGCGTAGTCGACTAAGCCCTTGGCTCCCAAGTCGAGACCGACCTGAGCAAAGACGGTGTTGGCAGAGAGGGCAAAGGCGCTTTTTAGGGAGAGCGTGGAGTAGTCCTTCTTATCATAATTTGAAACGATGTTTCCCCCAACCTTAAGTTCGCCGGGGGCCGGATAGACTGAGCCCAAGGTGGCCTTGCCGGAATCCAGAACCGCCGCCGTGCTCAGCATCTTAAAGGAAGAGCCGGGAGGGTAGAGACCCTGGGTGGCTCGATTTAGAAGAGGTGAAGAGGGGTCATCTATCAAGGTAGACCAGCTATCGTCAAGCAGCATCGGATCGAAGGTCGGGCTGGTGGCCATGGCCAGGATCTCGCCCGTCCTTGGGTCTATGGCAAGAATCGCTCCCACCTTGCCCTCTAGAGCCGCCTCTGCGACCTTCTGGACGGGAAGCCGGATCGAGAGGACGACATCGTTTCCGGGCGGGTCGTTTCCGGCCAGCCGATCGAAGAATTCTTGGGCCGTATCATCGCCCGATCTTGCCAGCAGATAGTCGTTAAAGGCGAGCTCGATGCCGGAGCGGCCATACTTGATGCTGTTGAAGCCGATGACGCTGGAGGCCGTCTCGCCAAGAGGATATAGCCTCTTGAAAGACCCGTTAGAGGCGACACTCTCGGCAAAGACGGCCCCGTCGGCCGAGAGTATCCGGCCCCGCTCGACCTGAGCCTCTTCGGCTAGAGCCCGCCGGTTGGCGGGACTGGACAATATTCTTTTGGCTGCAAAGGCCTGAAGATATGAGAGATTCAAGATTATAAGGATGAAGGAGAGGGAGAAAAAGAGCCCCATCAGCCTAAGTCGCCTATTCATTCGCTCAAGGCCTCCTTGGGAGCCGAGATCACGAGCAACAGGCCGAGCAAGATGAAGTTGGAGAGGATGGAGCTTCCTCCATAGCTCATGAAGGGCAGGGTTATGCCGGTGAGCGGTATCAGCTTGGTGGTGCCGGCCATGATTATACAGGCCTGAAGCGAAAAGATGGTTATTAGCCCAAAGGCGAGATATTTTCCGAAATCATCCCGGGCTCTTAGGCTGATCTTAAAGCCCCGATATGCCATGAGCATATAGGTCAGAACGACGGCCACTCCACCAAGAAGCCCAAGCTCTTCGGCCAGAGCCGAAAAGATAAAATCGGTATGTACGGCCGGAATTAGGGAGGGATAGCCGTTTCCAAGCCCGGATCCGAAGACGCTCCCGCTCGATACGGCAAAGAGGGACTGGACGATCTGATAGCCCTTGCCATCCGGATCGGTCCAGGGATTGAGCCAGATGTCGACCCGGGTCTGGATGTGAGTGAATATGAAATAACAGAATATGGCCCCGGCGGCAAAGAGAAGTGCCCCCGTGATGATGTAGGCGGGTCGGCCTGTGGCGACATAGATCATGGCAAGGAAGGTCCCAAAAAAGAGGAGAGAAGATCCGAGATCCTTTTCAAGGATCAGAATGACGAGCGAAATCAGCCACATCATGATGAGTGGGCCGAAGTGTTTTATGTCGGGAATCTCCACCCCCTTAACTTTTCTTTTGGCCAGAGAGAGGAGCTCTCCCCTATCCTTCAGGTAGGCGGCCAGAAATACTATTATGCAGAGCTTGGCGATTTCCGCCGGCTGAAAGGAGAGCGGGCCGAGCCTCAGCCAGAGCTTGGCACCGTAGATCTCGCGGCCGAAGAAGGCCGGCGAGAGGAGGAGCATTATCGAGATGAGGGCAAAGACGTATTTGTAGTTCTCGAGCTCACGATATGGGACTCTCTCGAAGAAGAGCAGAGTCAAAGTCATGGCCAGTATCCCGACGCCCGCCCAGAGGAGTTGGATCCAGACCAGGCCCGGCTTGAGCCGATAGATGGCGAGCGTCCCGAGCGATGTCAAGGCGAGGGCGAGCGGGAGCATAAAATAATCCGCCCTGGGAGCGAAGAAACGGCAAGCCATATGGGAGGCGACGGCCAAAAGGAGAAAGATCGAAGTGAAGAGGAGAGAGCCGGGCGAGATAAAACCATGGGTGGCCAGGTCCAAAGAGATGGTTCCCACGAAGGTGAAGGCCACCACCAAGATTAACAGGCGAGCCTCTACGTTTCTCGCCCTCACGACAAGGCCTCTTTGAGGCTGGATAGCGAGGCCAAAATAAGCGTTATGACCAGAAAGAAGGCAACGAAGCAGCCGGGGTTCATTTGGGGCAGCGGCACAGAATTCTTCTTGGTCGTCAAGGTATCAAAGGTGAGCCCCTCTTCTTCGAGGTATTCGACCAAGACCACGGTGACGTTATCCCTGCCGCCTTGGCGGTTAGCCGCAGAGACGAGCTCCTCGCAGACGGCCTGGGGCTCCTCTTTCTTGCCCACTATCTCAAGGATCTCGGCGTCGCTCAACATCGAGTTCAAGCCGTCGCTTGCCAAAAGGAGGCGGTCGCCGTCTTTCAGCTTTAGGGTGAACACGTCCGGATCGGCCATTGCGCTTGCCCCGAGCGATCTGGTTATGACGCTTCTTAAGGGGTGGAGGTGGGCCTCTCTGCTCGTCAGCTTGCCCTCGGCTACCATCTGGGCTACCAGCGAGTGGTCCTGGGTCAACTGGACCAGCTCTCCGCCGCGCGCAAGATAGGCCCGGCTATCACCAATGTGCCCGATATGAGCCGCCCTGTTGCTTATGAGAAGGACGGTCAAGGTCGTTCCCATCCCCTTGAGCTCGGGGCTAACGATGCTCCTTTGATAGATGCCCCGATTGGCCCTCCTCATCGTCGAGAGGAGGTTCTTTTTTGGATCGCCCTCCATCTTTAAGCTCTTTGCTATCGAGATGAGGGCCAACTTGCTCGCTATCTCGCCACCCTTGTGGCCGCCCATGCCATCGGCCACGGCAAACAAGTTGCCGCCCGCGATATAGGCGTCTTCGTTGACCTCTCTAACCATTCCGATATCGGACTTAGCCCCGAAACTTATCACCCGTCATCACTCCAAAAATTCAAAGAGCGTCCGGCCGAGCTGAATCTTGTCGCCGACCTTCAAGGGACGAGCCCCCCAGAGCCGCTCGCCGTTTAAGAAGGTTCCGTTGGCGCTCTCCAAGTCATCCAAATAGAACGCATCGTCCTGGCCGTATATCAGAGCGTGTTCCTTGGAGACGAAGTCGTCCATGATCCTAACATCACTGGAGTCATCCCTTCCGATCGAGAGCTCGCCGCTTATCTCAAACATCCGGCCCGCTTCCAAGAACTGGCTGTCCAAGACGACGAGCCGCGGCTCCTTGGCCGGCCCCTCGGCCATCTTCGTTCCAAGGGGCTGGCCTTCGTCAAGATCGCTCCCGATCCTCCTAATGAGCGAAAAGAGGAACAGATAGAGGAGGATCAGAAAAATGATCTTTAATGCTATCTGGATCAGACTAAACATCGCTGATGTTAAACTCCAATCTGGTCTTTCCGACCGTTATGACATCCCCCTGTTTTAACTGGGCTGATTCCACCACGCAGTCATTGAGCAGGGTGCCATTGGTGCTGCCAAGATCTTTTAGGATATACCTTCGGCCGTCTTTTCTTATCTCGGCATGAAGGCGAGAGGCGCTCTGGTCCATAACGTTGATATCGCAGCCGGAAAGGCGTCCTATCGTAGTCGTCTCCTTTTCGAGAGGAAAGACGCTATCCTTCGAGCCCCGGCTGCCTCTCTGCAAAAGGCGGGCCTTTGGGTCTTTCTGCTCGAGCTCAAAGGCTTCAATGGCTATTGGGTCGACTTCGAGCGTCTCCACCCTCATCTCGCCCAAAGATAGAGAGACGTCTTTAGTCAGCTCAACCTGGGGCTTGGCCAGAAGACGGCAGCCCTCCTTTTTGGCCGTTTCCTCCACAAAGTTCTTTAGTTCGGCCAAAAAGGTCTCTCTCATCGGTCCCGTAGCCTCGAAATCATCGGCGCTCAAGGCGACCAAAAAGGAGCTTGGGGCGATGAACCCGCTCAAGGAGAGCCGCTTCTTTCTCTCCATCTCCCTAGCCAGGCCCTTCGCTATCTCGACCGGATGGATGCCTGACTTAAATTGCTTGGCAAAAAAGCCCTCCACCAGGCCCTCCAGTCTTTTTTCCAGCTCGCCGAGCAGGCTCAATCCCCCCCCCTCATCTCTTCGGCCCCCAGGTTATCTTTATGTAGTGAAAGATGGCGATGAATATTATAAGCATTATAAAGGAAAAAGAGACCCTTTGCAGAGCCTTGCCCAAATCTAGGGGAGGGCTTGCGTGAAGCGTCGGGAGCCACATCTCTCCGAGGAGGAGGACGACGCCCCCAAGTCCGGCCGCGATGAGATCGGCCAAGAAGCGTTTGTTTTTGGCGAGCAAGGCCACCAGAAAGGCGGCGGCCGCCCAGATGAGGGGCATCAGGAGAAGCGCCGGATCCTCGATGAATGCTTCAAGCAGGATAAATAGGGTTGAGAAGGGGTTTGTGGTAGCTTTTATCTTTAGGGCTAACTGGGCTGAGCCGGCAAATAGGTCGTATGCCTCAAGCGCGAAGGCGCCGGCCGCGCCGCCTATGGCAGCCGGGATCGGATCCATGATGACTCCGATTGCAAGGGGAAAGAGATGCGAGAGGCCGAGTCGGCCAAGGAGCGGTGCAGCAAGGAAAGAGGCGCTGGCCTCGGGAAAGCTTCTTGCAAAGTTCAATATATAGAGGGAGGCTAGGGCTAAAAAGATCAAAGAGAGGGAGAAGGAGAAGGCGCCTATGGCCAGCGCGGCGGCGAGCGCCACGGTGACCAAGCCAAGCAGAGGGGAGAAGAGGGCTACAAAGAAGGTGACAAGGGATAGGATCGCCCCGATCTCCTCCGAAAAGAAGGAGGACCCCTTAAGGCCGAGAAAGAGGAAGCCCCCCAGAAGGGCGGCCGAAAAGAGCCTTGCCGCGACCAGGGCTCGCTTTCCCCCCATCTCTTCCAAGCCTTCTTTTATGAAAGCCAGCTCCTCGTCGAAGAGGCCGCCTTCTCCCACATACGCCCCGGCCGCCCTTGCAAAGAGGGGACTAAGCGTCCGCTTGGGCCGGCCTTTGGCCTGCAGCAGCCTTTCAAGCTTGTAGCGCAGACTCGTGACCGTCCTCTGCCTCTTGTCGGGGTTTTTATTTAAGGCTTCGGCAATCACGTGGTCCAACTCTTTTGGCACGCCGGGGACGACCCGGCTCAACGGCGGCGGCTCTATGTTGATGGTCTTGTATATGGTGGCCGCCGCCGTCTCGGCCTCAAAGGGGTTTTCGCCAGCCAGCATGGTATAGATTAGGACTCCCAGAGCAAAGATGTCGGTCGCCTCATCGACGTAATCTCCCTTAGCCTGCTCCGGAGATACGTAGCCGAGGCTTCCCAAAAGCTCCTTATCCACTGTGAGGCGAGGCGCTTTCTTAAGGCGGGCTATCCCGAAATCCATGACCTTGATCCGTCCGTCAGCAAGGAGCATTATGTTGTCGGGCTTGATATCCCTATGGATGACCTCGTTCTGGTGGGCATACTCTAAAGCCAGCGCCACCTGAGATGCTACGGCGACCGCCTCTTCGGGAAAGAGGGCCCCTTGCGTCTCAAGGATAAAGGTTAAAGTGAGCCCGTCTATGTATTCCATAATCAGATAAAAATTATCATCATCCTCGACGAACTCATATAGGGTCACGATATTTGGATGTTTCAAGAGAGCTGTCGTGTTGATCTCGCGCATCGTTCTAAGGTCGCTTTTGCCACCTTTTGCCACCTCTTTTATGGCCACCTCTCGCTCCATCTTGCGATCGAACGCCCGGTAGACCCGGGCAAAGCCGCCGGCTCCCAGCTCTTCTATGACTTCAAATCTCTCCAGAAAAAGGCCTCTATCCAAAATGTCTCCAACGATGGTTTTAATCAATTTTACTAACTTTGGGCGTCATTAACCAGCTTCGCTTCACCTCTTCAAAAAAATGATATAATTCTTGATAAATCGGCCCCATCGGGGCCGACCCGATCCACTTGCGCCGGGGTGGTGAAATTGGCAAACACGCTAGGTTCAGGGTCTAGTGCTCGAAAGGGCTTGCGGGTTCGAGTCCCGCCTCCGGCACCATCATCGATCAGCATCAGCAGTCAAAACAATCGGAAGGAAACCGCCTCCCATCATGTCCGAGCAACAAGGTAGATATCCTCCCAAGCGCAAAGTCAGATACATGAAGAAGCCCAGGAAGAAGAGGGCTTCGCCCCTTGGCCCCTTGCTTCTCTTCGTCATCGTGGCCGCCATCATCTACTTTGTCGCAAAAGGCGGCGGCGAAGACGTAAGCGCCTACGACTCCTATGTCTTGGAGATAAACAAGCTTGCCAGGGCCTCCAATGAGATTTCCAAAGATTTCTTCCTCCTCCGGGCCGAGGCCTTCACGATCACAAGGGGAGAATTTAGGGCGAGGATGGATAAGAATTATAACGATAGCTTTGAGATATTCGGAAGGGCGGCCGCGATCGAGCCGCCGCCCAGCCTGGAGGGGGCTCACGCCTATGCCAGGCTGGCCTTCGATTTAAGGGCGGACGGCATGGAGCTCTATGGTCCGGCCATGGCCAGCGTCCTTGAGGAGGATAGATCGGAGGCCGTCTCAAACAAGCTCTCGACTGCTCTCAGATACCTGATCTTAAGCGACGAGGCCTATTTCCGCTTCGAAGAGGATGCCAAGGGCCTTCTTGCGACCAAGGGGGCGACCTCCTCCCTCATAGGCTCAGAATTCGTCGAAGATGATGATATTTCGGACAGCTCCAAAGTCAGCGCCTATATCAAGGGGCCCCAGGCCCCTGAGGTCGAGGTCGAGACGGCGGCGGGGTCGGAAAGCAAAGTCCTTCGAGGGGTCGCCGTCACCGGCCTTGTGGTGAAGCCAGCCCGGATCGCCTATGACGAGGCGACCAAGGTGGCCACCCTGCCCGATGTCAGCGAGGTCTCGGTCGAGGTGACGGTCGAAAATCAGGGCGACCTGACCGAAAGCGACCTGACCGTCAGGGTTATCGTTGAGACGGCGGATGGGACCGATGTGGGGGCAAGGAGCGCAAAGATAGTAAGCATCGCCTCCGGAGAGAAAAAGGTCGTCTCAATAAAGGGGATCAAGGTCGCAAAGGGCGGAGCGATAAATCTGCTCAAGGCGACGGCCGTCCCGGTCGAAGGGGAAAAGATCACCACCAACAATACTAGGGAGCTTAAGTTCAGGGTGGGCTAGGGCCCGGTCAAATCGGCCCTTGCCTGGCTCCGGGCCTCTTCGTAGACGGCCCTGATGGGAACCCCGTCCTTTAGGGCGGCCTCTCTGCAGTCCTCATATTCCGGCGAGGCGCTTATGGCCCCGCCCTCAAAATGGCCGATCTTGACCCCAATCTCGCCGTAAATGGTTTTGACCTTAACCGTCTTGCGGGCGGCCTTCTTCCTGGAAAGCGGGCTAATCCTGATTCCCAGACTCCCTGTCTCCAAAAAGAAGGCTCTTATCAGGCTCTCTTCCTTCTCCTTGTGGACGATGGCCGAGAGGGCGACGGCCGGGCGCATCTTTTTCATGTAAATCGGAGTCAACCAGGCGTCCAGGGCGCCCACCGTAAAGAGGCGCTCGATTATGTGGCCGAATAGCTTTGGCTCCAGATCGTCGATGTTGGTCTCGATGAGGATCACCTCATCCGCTCGGTCGGTCTCTCTCCCATCGCCCTCAGTCTCTCCGATTATCAGCCTAAAGATGTTTGGCGACTCTAAATCATAAGAGCCGGCTCCATAGCCGACAAAGAGCACTCTTGACGGGGGAATTGGCCCAAACTCGCTTACGACGGTCTTTATTAGGGCCGCCCCGGTTGGGGTAGTAAGCTCGAGGGGGATATCGCCGCCATAGATGGGAGCCCCCTTTAGAAGCTCCAGGGTGGCAGGGGCGGGCAAGGGGAGCTCGCCGTGGTCGCATCTGACCGTTCCGCTTCCCGTTTTGATGGGAGAGGAGAAGGCTTTTTCGATGGCGAAGTGGCTAAGGCCGACGGCGCCTCCGACTATGTCGACGATGGAGTCGACTGCTCCGAGCTCGTGGAAGTGAACCGCCTCCACCGCTTGGCCGTGGAGGCGGCCTTCCACCTCGGCCAGGGCCAAAAAGATTTGGACGGCGAGCTCTTTGACGCGCACCTTAAGGGAGCTCTCTTCGATCAGGCGCTTAATATCTCTCCAGGGGCGAGCCTTGCCGTCCTCTTTTGAGACGATCTTAATCGAAGTTGCGGCAAGGCCCGCCCTCGTCTCTCTGCTTGCGCGGATCTCGCAGCCCTGAAGGCCCAAGGAGGCGATGGCCTCTTCAACGGCATCTAGCGGCAGGCCGGCGTCTATCAGGGCTCCCAAAAACATGTCTCCGCTTATTCCCGATGAGCAGTCGAAATAGGCTATCCGCATCCCCTTTAATCCTCCCCCTTCAAGGCGTTTATTCTGGCCGCGATTGTGCCGGCCCCAAATCCGTTGTCGATATTTACAACGGCTATTCCAGGAGCGCAGGAGTTCATCATGGTCAGAAGGGCGGCCAGCCCTCCGAAGCTTGCGCCATAGCCGATGCTGGTTGGAACGGCGATTATGGGGCAGGAGACGAGTCCCCCCACCACGCTCGGAAGCGCTCCATCCATGCCGGCGATGGCGATTATCACGTTGGCCGCCTCAAGCCGACTTCGGAAGGATAAGAGGCGGTGGACGCCGGCCACCCCGACATCGTATATCCTTTCGACCTTGGCTCCGAGCATATCGGCCGCTATGGCCGCCTCCTCGGCGACCGGGATGTCCGAGGTCCCACCCGTAAGGACGAGGACCTCTCCTCGCTTGGGCAGGGTCCCTTGGCCCACGGTTATGATCCTTGCTCGCGGGTGGTATCTAGCCTTGGGCACTAAGCCTAAAACCAGGTCGAAAGCGGCCTGGTTGGCCCTGGTGGCCATGAAGCTCGTCCCTGTTTTGGCCAGTGACTCGGCTATCTCGCCGATCTCGGCCAAGCCTTTACCGGGGCAGAATATCGTCTCGGGCGCAGAGGTCCTCAAGGGCCGGTGATGATCCACCTTGGCAAAGCCGAGGTCTTCGAAGGGAAGGTCGCGGAGCGCCTCGAAGGCCTCGCCCGCTTCGATCTCACCTTCGGCGAGCCTTACCAGAAGCTCTTTTATCCTAGCCTCCATGGGCCTCCTTAAGCTGAGGCAGAGCGAGCGCTTCGCCCCCCTTTTCGCAGATGAATAGACGATCGAATCCAAAAGAGGAAAAGTCGGCGAGCAGATTCGCCTGAATCATCCTCTCGGCAAGCTTGGTAAGGCCGCCAAAATCCAGCTCTATCTTTGCGGACTTCGGGCCGAGCGATCTGACCCTTACATGGGAGATGCCCAGACCCTTGACGGCCGCCTCGGCTCGGTCGATTCGGCCGAGCAGCTCTGAGGTTATCCTCTGACCATCCCCAATCCTTGTGGCAAGGCAGCTCTGAGGCGGCTTGTTCCAGAACGGGGAGCCCATCGTTTTAAGGATCATCCTAACCTCGCTCTTGCCCATGTTCAGTTCGGCCAAGGGGGAGAGGACGCCAAATTCTTTCAGGGCCAGAAGGCCGGGGCGGTCGTCCAAGAGATCGTCTGAGTTCGTGCCGTCAATGAGGGTCGAGGCGCCCACCTTGGATGCTGTCTCCATCATCTTAGATAGGATCAGCCGCTTGCAGAAGTAACATCTCTTTTTGCCGCTTTCCAAGAAATCTTCATCACCCAAGGGGTCTATCTCGACTATCAGGGGCTTAACGCCGAGGGTGGCAGCCATCTTCATTGCCGCCTCAAGCTCGCCACTTGGAAGCAGGGGGCTGGCGGCGGTGACCCCGATTGCTCCAAATCCCAGCGCTTCTTTGGCGGCGGCAAGGACGAGGAGGCTGTCGGCTCCGCCGGAGAACGCCACCAAGACAGATTCAAAGGAGGCAATCCGTTTGACGAGGGAGTCGTAACAACTTGGCCTAGCCATATTCATGCTCCTTAAGGCAGAGTTAAAATAAGTATATCAGGCTTAAAGCGAATGCAAAGCGGCCAGCTTTTGTGTATAATTTTACAATCTTTATCTTCGCTTAGGAGGAGCAAGTTGACTTTTTTTGAAGGGAACCCCGCGACGACCATCGGCCTTGTGGCCCTTATTGCCCTCTGGCTTCTCATCTTGACCATTAGGTTCATATCCCTAAAAAGGAGCTTAAAGAGGGTGAACAAGGCAGCAAAGAAGGGCGATGTGGCTGCCCTGATCGGTCAGCTCGCCGATGAAGTCATCTCGTTTTCCGGCCGGCTAAATGATCTAGAGGGGGCCCAAGCAAGGACCGCAACCCAGCTTAAGGGGGCGATTCAACGGGTCGGCCTCGTCAGGTTCGATGCTTTCGGTGACATCGGAGGGGGCTTAAGTTTTGCTCTGGCCATCTTGAACGAAAATGGCGACGGCCTGGTCATAAGCACAATAAACGGTCGCACCGACAGCCGCTCATATGCTAAGGTGGTAAAGGGCGGCGAACAGACCGCTCACTCCCTCTCGAGCGAGGAGCAGGGGGCGATTGCAAAAGCCATGGGTTCGAGGGGAGCTCATCGCGGCGAGGTGGCCGACAGGGAATGGCAAAATGAAGAAATTTGAGAATAACAAGATAGCCTTCTTGGGACCCAGGGGGACCTTCACCGAAGAAGCCCTCCTCTCGGTCGTCAAGGTGGATGAAGAGAACCTTTTGCCCTGTGCAACGGTTCACGAGGTCATAGGGGCCATTGAGACGGACCGGGCCGATAGCGGCATAGTGCCGATAGAGAACTCCACCGAGGGCTCGGTCAGCGACACCCTGGATGCCTTGACCTTTGAGGCGGAGAACTCCCTCATAGAGAGGGAGATAGTCTTTCCCATCCGCCACCGCCTCCTGGCCAGACCAGGCACCGAGGTTAATGAGATAGAGACCGTCATATCACACCCTCAGGCGGCCGCCCAATGCCGGGCCTTCTTGAGGAACAATCTGCCCGGTGCTGAGATAATTGCGGCCAACAGCACGGCTGATGCCGCTCGCATGGTGGCGGGTGAAAGGACTCGGGCGGCCGCCATCGGAACCGAGCTTGCGGCCAAGATCTACGGCCTTAAAGTAATAAACGACAACATAGAGGATTTCAAGGATAACAAGACGCGCTTCGTTCTCTTAGGCAAGGAGCAGGCGAAAAGGACCGGCAAAGATAAGACTTCGATCGTCTGCTTCATCTACGAGAACCGGCCGGGAAGCCTTCTTATGATTTTGCAGGAGTTCGCTTACCGCTATATAAACCTGACCAAGATCCAGTCGCGTCCGACCAAGAAGAGCCTGGGAGACTACTGCTTCTGGATAGACTTCGAGGGCCACATCGAGGACGAGAAGATAGCTTCGGTCATGAAGTGTTTGAAGTGCAAGTTCAGGGACGTCAAGGTCCTGGGCTCTTACCCGATGGCCGGAAAATGATGGAGAAGAAATGCTAGATCAGAGATTCGTTCGGGAGAATCTTAAAGAGGTCGAAGAGGCCCTGGGCAAACGGGGAGCCGAGATCGATCTCAAGGAGCTGATGCTCCTCGATGCGAGGAGGAGGGAGCTTCTGGTGGAGGTCGAGGCGCTTAAGGCCGAGCGCAACCGCGCCTCGGAAGAGATAGGCCAAATGAAGAGAGAGAAGCGGGATGTAAGCGAAAAGACCGAGGCCATGAAGGTCGTCTCAAACAGGATAAAGGAGTTTGACCAAAAGGTTGCTCGCCTCGAGAATGAGGTCAAGGACTCCATGCTCGTCATCCCCAACATCCCCCACCCTAGTGTACCGGTCGGCCAGGATGAAAAGGATAACAAAGTGAACCGGATCTGGGGGGAGGCGCCCAACTTCGATTTTGCGCCAAAGGCCCACTTCGAGATCGGCTCCGATCTTGACATCTTCGATTTTGCGCGTGGAGTCAAGATCGCCGAGTCAAGGTTCACCTTGCTCAAAGGGGATGGAGCCCGCCTGGAGAGGGCGCTCATAAACTTCATGCTCGACCTCCACACCAAAGAACACGGCTACACCGAGATATTTCCGCCGATACTGGTCAACTCGGCCAGCATGACCGGAACTGGTCAGCTTCCCAAGTTCGGTGCCGAGCTGTATAAATGCAGCGACGACGATCTCTATCTGGTTCCAACCGCCGAGGTTCCGGTGACCAACATATATCGAGAAGAGATACTTAGGGCAGATGAGCTCCCCTTGAACTACGCTGCCTACACGCCCTGTTTTCGCAGAGAAGCGGGGGCGGCCGGAAAAGATACCCGGGGCATAATCCGTCAACACCAGTTCAATAAGGTGGAGCTGGTCAAATTCGCCAGAAGCGAAGATTCCTACGAGGAGCTGGAGAGGCTGACGGCCCACGCCGAAGAGGTCCTAAAGAGGCTCGGCCTCCACTACCGAGTGGTTCATATATGCGCGGGCGACCTCGGCTTCTCCTCGGCCAAGACCTACGATCTCGAGGTCTGGCTCCCTTCCTATAATGATTTCAAGGAGATCTCCTCCTGTAGCAACTTCGAGGATTTCCAGGCGAGAAGGGCGAATATCAGATATCGAGATGCAAACGGGAAGATTCAATTTGTTCACACCCTAAACGGATCGGGCCTGGCCGTTGGACGGACGCTCGCGGCCATCTTGGAGAATTATCAGGTCTCAGATGGAAGCGTGATCATCCCCGAAGCCTTAAGGCCATTCATGGATGGCAGAGAGAAGATTGATCGATGAATAAGGTTTTGAGACTTGAGTCAAGCTCGATTCGATCATGGGATTATTGCCCAAGGAGTGATTTAAGCTAGGCCGATTGTTATTATTTTGTAATTCGAAATATTTTAAATCTGAAATATAATATCTAGCTAAGAGTGCTCGCGCCTTCTGTTTAAGGATTCTTAATAAGGCAAAGACAAGAAAAATTTTTTAAATTTCATCAATCCTCGTGATTTCTTTAAGCTGAGGGGCATAATAGGCGAAGAAATCGCATGGCAAGCCAAGCCGATCTTAAAGGCAAGTTTGTTTCTCTGCACAAAGCAGAAGGGGAGGTAGCAAAAAATTGAGGAAGCTCATTTCTCTATCTCTTTCGCTAATCCTGTTTCTAGCCGTCTTTCCAGCAACGGCCCTCGCTGCCCCAGGGTCGTCATCACCGAGTACGACGCCGATTCCAGCATAGAGCCAGGCGAAGAATTTGACCTCGATCTTGCGGTGGAAAATGTCGGCGACGATGATGCTGAGAACGTGGTGGTCACTCAAGTGCGGTGATAGTCTCGAACTATATAATGTCTCCTTCGGTCATCGCTCCCGGCGGCCGGTTCAAGCTTGACCTGACCCTAAAGAACGTCAGTGGCACCGACGTTGAGGATATCTCCGTCTCGGCTGTTGAGGCGAGCGGCGCCATAGCCGCCGTTGAGAGCGGAAATACTAAATATATCGAAGAGCTTGGTTCTGGCGACAGTGAAAGGATAAGCTTCTCGATGATCTCGGAGGCGAGCGCGGCCAGTAAGATGCTAGTCTTAGATATCGCTTTGGCCTATGAAGACGAGGCGGGAGTGGCCGTGGTGGTCGGCACCGGAAGCGTGAAATATTTATCGAGCTCGGGTAGCGGGAGCAAGTCGAAGGTAGCCTTCGAGCTGGCGTCGGGCGCCTCTCTCTCCTCGGGCATATATAATTTTCCCATCAACTTCTCTTACGTCGATTCTAAAGGTAATATTAAGGCTTCTTCCCAGGCGAAGGCCTCATTGCCGCAAGGCAGCCAAATCTTGCCATAAGCTTCATAGATTATCCCGAAACTGTTTTAGAAGGGGAGTCCTTCGATCTCATCGTGGACTTTGAGAACAGAAGCACTTTTGAGGTCAAGGAGGTCGTCGTCAAGGTCGAGGGAGAGGACTTCGATATAACCGCGGCGAGCTCTTCATCGGCACCTTAGACGGCGAGGAGGGCGACACGATGGAGGCGGTCCTTGTGCCTAAGAAGGCCGGAGACCTCGAGGCCACCCTGACCCTGAAATATACCGGTGACTTCAACCAGGAGCAGATGATCGAGAAGAAGCTTCCGGTCAAAGTGGAGCAGGCCGAAGCCTCCGAAAACGGAGCAAGCGGCGGCGCCACCGGTGCCAGATCGATCTTGGACTGGATAGTCTCGTTGATTAAAGGGCTGCTCGGTCTGGGCGGTTAGTTCCGCTAGCCAAAGGGCGATAAGCCTTCTTTAGAAGGATTTTAAAGTTTGGGGGAAAGGGGTTCTTATGGAGGAAGATGTCTCCAAAGAGACGATAGAGGACGCAGAGGAAGATCTCGAAACCGAGGCCCAAAAGGGTGGCTTTGACTGGAAGGGACTCCTTTTCGGGGGCTTTAGTCTGCTCAAGACCTCTACCTTCAGGTCCAAAGCCGTCATCGAAGAGGCGGGCATAATCGGAGCCTCTTTCGGCCTGGTCATTTTGTGGGCCATGAAATCGGTTCTCATAATCGGCTTTGACAAGCTTTAGGGAGAGAGGAGCTCCTTTTGGAAGGCCCTTCCCTTGGCCGGCCTCACCTGCCCCCCATTTGCCTTGCGCAATCTTCTTTAGTTGATTTACATGGCGGCCACTTCGGTTCCGATAGTTCATAAGGGTTTATCCGCGCTTGCATCTTCCCCTGGCAGTCTTTCAGTAAACATCGAAAGCTCTCTCTATAGGCTACTTACGAGAGTGGACCTATTCATCATCTGGTCGGCTCTGCCCTTCTTTTTGGTGATGAGAGACCACGTCAAGCTGGATAAGAAGAGAGCGATGTTGGTGGCTGGTGCATGGTGGGGGCTTATAGCCACCCTTGTGCTCAGCTCACCCATGTTTATATAGCTTGTCATTTCTTCCAAGAGGTGTATAATTTTTCATTTCACCGACAGGCTTTAAGCAGAATATAATGGCCATCGCAAGTGGCGATGGCCATTTTAAATGGAGGCCAAGGGTTGGAGAAAGAAAAAGACGAAAGACCCATAGAGGTCCTGGCGACCGAAACCATCGAGGCAGAAACGGCCCACCCCGAGCCGAGGGTTGGCGCCCCGGTGGCCAAGGGCCTAAGGCGCCTCTTTGCCTCGCTCCTTTCGCGCGATTTTCGCTACTTCTTTCTGGGGGCGGTCTTCTCCAACGTTGGTACCTGGGTTCAGACGGTTGCCCTCGGCTGGCTAGTCTATGAGATCACCAAGTCCTCCTTCTATCTAGGTTTCATCAACTTCATCGGGAGCCTGCCCGTCCTGATCCTTGCCCTTTTTGCCGGGGCGATCGCCGACCGTTTGAATCGCAAGCTTTTGGTCCTCTGGACGCAAGGATTTCTGATGGCCTTCGCCTTTGTGCTGGCCATCTTCACGTCGCTTAGGCTTGCGACGATCTTCAATATCGGGGTCATAAGCTTTTTTGCCGGAATCGCCATGGCTTTCAGCTTTCCGGCTTGGCAGGCTATGATCTCGGACATCGTACCCAAAAAGGATCTTTTGAACGCCATCGCCTTAAATTCGGCGCAATTCAATACGGCCCGCCTGATTGGACCATCGGTGGCCAGCCTGATTCTCTCCAGCATGGGGATTGCAGCCTGTTTCTATGCCAACGGCATAAGCTACTTGGCCGTCATCGGAGCGCTCCTAGTCATCGGGGGCAATTTTGCTCCTCACAAGGGGAACGGTGAAAAGATCCTCTCTCACGCCCTGGGCGGCATCAGATACGCCAAAGAGCACAAAGCCATAGCCATCCTGCTTTTGGCCATGGCCGTCCTGATAGTCTTCGGCATGCCGTTTGCCGTGTTGATGCCGGTCTTTGCGGCTGAGATACTTGAGGTTGGGGCCAAAGGGATGGGCTTTCTTTTGGCCGCAAACGGCTTTGGAGCCCTTGTCGGCTCCTTGAATGTGGCCTACGTCTCGTCCGGGGGCAAGAAGAATGGGCTGATCGGGCCGGCCCTCTTCATCTTCGGCCTTGCTCTGGTCGTCTTCTCCCTCTCCAAGAACTATGCCCTCTCTCTTTTGATGATGGTCATCTCGGGGGCCGCCTTTTCGACCGTCGCCTCCTCGATAAATAACGCTCTGCAATCTGGCGTGCCCAACGAGGTGAGGGGCAGGGTCATGGGCATCTTCGTCTGGATATTCTTAGGCCTCATGCCGGTCGGAAGCCTCATTTTCGGCTCGGTGGCCGAAGTCATCGGCGCGCCCCTTGCGGTATTGATCGGGGCCATCTCCTGCATAATTATGGCGGCAGCCCTCATCGTAAGGCCCGCCTTGATCATCGAGGCTTAGAGGTAATACCCACTTTTATTGCTCTCTTTTAAAAGGTAAAATATTCCTGCCCTTTGCGGAGGGGTGGCTGAGCGGCTTAAAGCGGCGGTCTTGAAAACCGTTGTCGCTAACGCGACCGGGGGTTCAAATCCCTCCCCCTCCGCCACTAATCTTTCTGGGACAAGCCTAAGCCGCATTTCCCAAGTCCCACGGTGCTCCGGTTTGACAAAAACCAAAAATGCTAATAAATTATTGGCATATGCTATTTATTATCGAAAGGGCTCAAATTGGTAAGACCGGTCAAGTGCAGAAGGGTCTCCTTCGCTCCGGATCACCGTTATTTCAAGCCGGCCGGCGTCCCCTTAAGCGAGCTTGCCGAAACTGTACTCAGCCTAGATGAGCTCGAGGCGGTCCGCTTGGCCGACCTGGAAGGGCTTTATCAAGAAGAGGCTGCAAAGAGGATGAACGTCTCGAGACAGACCTTTGGCAACATCCTCTCTTCGGCCAGGAGAAAGATCGCCGAATCTTTGGTTGAGGGCAAGGCATTAAAGATCGAAGGGGGCCAGGTTCACCTGGCTGCAAAGAGAATCTTTACCTGTCATGACTGCGGCCACAGATGGGGCCCATGCTTTGGAGAGCGGCGGCCGCTCGGATGCGAGGTCTGTCAAGGCAAAAATATATACCGCTCAAAATGACCGGCCTAAGCCTCTTGTCAAAACCGGTAAGGTCGGACAAAAACCTGAAAGGAGAGAGAGATGAGAATATGTATCCCAACCAAAAACGATGAGGGCCTAGCCTCGATAGTCTATGGTCACTTCGGGAGCGCCCCCTACTTTTTGGTCTACGATACGGAGACTTCCAAGATGGAGGCGATAAACAACTCCGACCAAGGCCACGAGCACGGCAGGTGCAAGCCTTTGGCCTCTTTTGTTAACCATCCGATAGATGCCGTGGTAACCGGAGGAATCGGTCTTAGGGCTATGGAACGTTTAAGCCAAGGCGGCGTCAAGGTCTATCGCATGGTCAGTGAGCCCACCGTTTTAGAGGTGATTGAGAAGTATCGCCAGGGCTTATTGGAAGAGATAGCCCTAGATGATGCCTGCTCCCACGATCACGACTGCAATCATTAGTTACGCCAACAGGGGCAAAACTTAAAACGCTATTTTTACTCTAAGACTGGAAAATGTGACCCATCCGAGGTAAACTGTATATCGCTCGGAGAGGTCGCATAGTCGGTCTAGTGCGGCCGCCTGCTAAGCGGCTTGGGGGTTATAAGCTCCCTCGAGGGTTCGAATCCCTCCCTCTCCGCCATCTTGCTTTTATCGGCTTAAGCCTTGCCGATCAGTATTTATAGATGCGCCTGTGGCTCAATCGGATAGAGCATTGGACTACGAATCCAAAGGTTGCAGGTTCGAATCCTGCCAGGCGCGCCATTACATCATCGGATGAGACTTAAGGGGTCTCATCTTTTTGGTTTTTGGGGAGGAAAGTTCGGTGACTGACGAGGATTTCATGCGGGTTGCGATAGGGCAAGCGCAAATGGCGGCCGCCTCTGGCGACGTTCCGGCCGGAGCGGTGATTGTCCTGGGTGATGAAATCATCGCGAAAGCCCATAACGAGCGGGAGAAGAGGAACGATCCGACGGCCCATGCGGAGGTTTTAGCCATAAAGGCGGCCGCCGAAAAACTTGGCCGCTGGCGCCTTACCGGCTGCAAGATCTATGTGACCAAAGAGCCCTGTCCGATGTGCGCCGGAGCCATCTACCAGGCCAGGCTCGACGAGCTCATCTTCGGAGTCCAGGACGCCAAGGCCGGGGCGGCCGGCTCGCTCTTTAACATCACGGGTGATCCTCGCCTAAACCACCGGGTCAAAGTGAAGAGCGGCGTCTTAAAAGAGGAATGCAGGGCCCTCATACAAGATTTCTTCAAAGCAAGAAGATAAATCATCTTGCTTGAGGACGGGCAAAGGTTGTAACCTTATAGGGCGAAAACGGAGGGGTGGCTGAGTGGCCGAAGGCGGCGCTCTCGAAAAGCGTTAAGCTCCTAATCCGAGCTTCGAGGGTTCAAATCCCTCCCCCTCCGCCAGCTTTGTTTCTTCCGCTCCGTGATTCTAAGAGCTTCTCCAGCTTTGCAAACTATAAAATGGACAGTAATTCTTCCGACGCCAATGCATACAGGAAAATATAATTATGAAGGACCAAATACTCTTATATCGTGAAATGTGTGATGCAGAAAAAGTTCAAACCCTACAAAGGGGAATGAATTATCGATTAAATACAAAGTGCTCGGTGATCTTAATGTCTCAACGCTCTAACGCACCATATAATGACAAAATACATGATGATGGAATTACCATTGAATATGAAGGCCATGACATCCCGAGAACAAAATACGAAATGAATCCGAAGGAGTATGATCAGCCATATGTAACGATAACCGGGCGACTTACACAAAACGGGCTTTTTGCCAAAGCCGCAGAAGATTATGAGAACAAGAGACGCGAAGCAGAAATTGTCAAGGTTTGTGTAAAAAATCCTTTTGGGCGCATGGTCAGAAAAAGGATTTTTTAGGCTTGTAGACTTTTGCTACACAAGCGATGGGAAGAGAAGAGTTTTTCGTTTTGTGCTCGAAGAGACAATAGTTAATTTTGAAAATAAGAACTCCAAAGAGGATAGATTAAAGCCCAGAACAAGGGTTATCCCAACGCAAATAAAGAAGATCGTTTAGGAGAGGGATAATGGTAGGTGTGTTATATGTGGGGCAAGGGACGAGCTCCACTTTGATCACGACCTTACTTACTCAAGGGGCGGAACCAGCATTTCGCCAAAGAACGTTAGAATTCTTTGCGCAAGACATAACTTATCTAAATCAGCAAAGATTGAATGGTCTTCATAAAATCTATTTGTATCCAACGCGGACATAAATTTTTTGCCTATCCCTTAAGCTTTCTCTCAGCTTTCCTTGCTATCCTAAGCCACACAACAACCTTGATGGTAAAATGTTTATGCAAGCCTTTTGCCATCCAAAAACTTGGAGGTGTTAACGATGGCACGGGACAAATGTAAGACCAACATCGTAGTCGATATCGCTTCAGCGGTCGCCTTCCTTCTCTCCTTGGTCTCGGGGATGGTCCTCTGGCTGGTCCTTCCTTCGGGCTCGGGCTTTCAGGGGGGCGCGGGAGCGGCGGGGCCGCCTATCTTCTTGGACTCGGCAGACACGACTGGCTGGCCATCCACATAGTTTTTAGCGTGGCCTTGGCGCTTTTGGTCGGATATCACCTGATCCTTCACTGGTGTTGGATCAAGAGGATTCCGGCTATGATGGAGAAGTAAACGATCAAAGGAGGCTAAATGGGCATATTCGGATGGGCAAACGAGAGGGCAAAGCTTTTCGGCAACTTGCTCGACATAAAGCTTCTGGCCTTTACCGCCTTCATGCTCGGGCTTATCTTGGCCAAACCCTTTCCAGTCATATTGAGCCTGGATATCTGGTGGTATCTGATCATCTTCATCATGATTTCAGCTCGCACCTATTACGTGATGTTCTTCAAAAAGCTATGATGGTAATTGGGTCAGGCTTAGCCTAAGCGGGCAGGCTTCTGTCGGAATCTTAAGGGGGGTTGATTTATGGATAAAGCCGGTAAATTAAAGCTCTTTTCGATTCTAAATTTTTGTATCTATTTTGCCATGGTTTATGTAAATTACCTGGCCGTAGCTCTGCCTCTGGGCGGCCGGGCGACCCTAGAGCTCTCCGATAAATACCCGAGCCTCTTTACGCCGGCCTTACCTTCTCCATCTGGGGTCTTATGTATACCCCTCTTCTGATCTTCGTCATTTACGGCCTCAAGGAGGCCCTTGGGGGCGGTCAGGAAACTGACTTCTTGGCCAAAATCGGACCCCTCTTCATCGTATCGTCGCTTGCCAACGTCTCCTGGATCTTCGCTTGGCACTTTGAGAAGGTCGCCCTTTCGCTTCTCATCATGCTCGTCATCCTCGCAAGCCTGATCGTAATCTACCTGCGCCTTGGCACGGGAGCTTCTCAACCGTCAAAAGGAGAGGCCCTCTTCGTTCGACCCGCATTTAGTATCTATCTGGGTTGGATATCGGTTGCCACCATCGCCAACGTATCGGTCCTCCTCTTGAGCTTGGGCTGGAATGGATTTGGCATAAGCGCTGAATCCTGGACGGTCCTCATGATCGCTGCCGCCACCATCCTTGGATTGCTAGCCGTTAAGCTAAAGGGGGATATCTTCTATGCCCTGGCGATATATGCTGGGCGCTCCTTGGGACCATCATCAAGAGGCTTTCGGTGGGGCCCTCTCCCATCATGAGCATAGCCTTTACCGCCGGGGCGGGACTGGCAATCATTTTGCTCTTTGCTACCTATAAGATGTTTTTAAAAGGGGATAATGGCTCATAAATTCGATCCCAAAAAGATGCATAAGCTCGACTCGGCCGAGAGGAGGAGGCTTCCTCCAAAGGAGACCCTCTTAAAGCTCGGCCTGCGCGAGGGAGACGCTGTGGCCGATATCGGAGCCGGTATCGGCTTCTTCTCATTTGCGGCAGCCGAGATAGTCGGCAAAGCGGGCCACGTTGCGGCCTTCGATATCTCGCCCGAGATGATAGATGAACTTAAGGTTCGAATCGAGAAGGCAAAAACCCAAAACGTCTCAGCCATCCTTTCAAAAGAGTACTCCTTCCCGGCCGAAAAGGGGACCTTCGACTTCGCGCTCATGGCCAACGTCCTTCACGAGGCCCAAGATAGAGCCCTCTTTTTGAAAGAGGCGGCGGCCCTTTTGAAGGCGGGCGGAAAACTTGCCATTATAGAGTGGAAGAAGAACACCTTAACTGCTCTGGTCGGGCCGCCGCTGGGCGAACGCTTGACCGAGGCCGAAGTTTTGGCATTGCTTATCGAATTAAACTTTGCAGACATCAGCGCCATCGACCTCTCAAGCAACCATTTTGCGCTAACGGCCGTGAAATCTCATTGATCATTTAATTCCCTCTCCAGCAAAAGATTAAATATTCTCATGACAAAGATTTGTAATAATTATTGATTAATAGCGATTATTTGCTAAGGTTATTTGAACCCAAGGAGGCGACTTGATAGCCGAAGAGAAGATAGAAAAGCTGAAAGAAGAGGGTCGCGTCCCAACCATCCAACGCCTGGCTGTGCTCGAGTTCATGGAGGGCAACTTAGGTCATCCCACCGTGGAAGAGGTATATAGGGGTCTTAAGGACAGATATCCCTCCCTCTCACAGGCCACCGTCTATTCTACCCTGGAACTCCTTCGAGATCTCGGTCTCTTGCGTGAGCTGACCATTCTGCGCTCCAAGGTCTGCTACGATTCGATAATCGAAGCTCACCATCATTTTTCTTGCAAGGCTTGCGGGCGCGTCTTTGACGTCGCTGTCGATTGCGCTATTCCCAAAAAGGATCTGATTCAAGGCAACAAGGTCGATGAATTCCAGGCTTATATCTACGGCACTTGCTCAAATTGTTTAGAAGGGTGATTTTGAGAAGAAGATAAAGTTTTACAAAAATCGGTCAATCAACAACGGAGGAGTCAATGAAAGAGATCTGCATCGAACAAGCTAAGAGAAAAAGCATTCAAAGCCATGCGTGGCTACTTCTTCCCCTGATAGTCTTTGGCGGGCTTAAGTGGCCATATTTGGGCTTTGGGGTCCTTGCCATGATGGGCTTTTTCCTCGTCATGGCGGCGATCAAAGGGAGGCACTGGTGCGGCTGGTTCTGTCCGCGCGGCTCATTTCTCGAGCGCATACTGGAGAGGGTGAGCTTAAATGGGAGAGTGCCCGCGCTGCTCAAAACGGCCCCCTTTCGCTGGAGCGTATTTGCTCTCATGATGAGCTTTATGTCGTTTCGTCTGATTGGGACGGGCGGAAACCCGGTTAAGATCGGCTCGGTCTTCATAACCATGTGTATCATCACCAGCATATTGGCGATAGGGCTAGGCCTCATCTTCAAGCCGAGGTCCTGGTGCAGCTTCTGTCCGATGGGAACCCTTCAAGGGGTCTTGGGCGCAAGCAAGAATCTGGTCTCGATAGGTGAGGATTGTATCGACTGCGGCGCGTGCGGGCGGGTTTGTCCGATAGGTACGGTCGCCATGGATTTCAAGGATAGCGGCCGCGTCGCCAGCATCGATTGCTTGCGCTGCAGAGAATGTTTGGCCAAGTGCCCGGTCGGCGCCCTTGATTGTTAATCTAAAGAACGGGGAGCACGCATGAAGCTGGTGATATATGGCAAGGGCGGAATCGGCAAGTCCACGACGACCTCGAATTTGGCCGTCGCCTTTGCCAGGCGCAAAAAGAGCGTTCTGCAGATAGGCTGCGATCCCAAACACGACTCCACCTTTCCGATAGCTCACAGTCTGATACCGACCGCAACCGAGGTCCTAGCCGAGAAAGATTTCAACTACGATGAGGTCGACAAGGACGACATCATCTTCACCGGTTATGAAGGGATAGCCTGCGTCGAGGCGGGCGGTCCGGCGGCCGGGGTCGGTTGCGCGGGATATGTGGTCGGAGAGACGATTGGGCTCCTTAGCGATCTTGGCGCTCTGACCGCCTACGATATAATCCTCTTTGATGTCCTTGGCGACGTCGTCTGCGGCGGCTTCTCGGTGCCGCTTCAACATGCAGATTACGCGGTAATCGTTGCGACTAACGATTTCGATAGCCTCTTTGCGGCCAACCGGATCGCCGCCGCCGTGGCTCAGAAGGGCAAGTCCTATCCGGTAAAATTTGCCGGCATGATCGCAAACCGCTGCAGCAAGAAAGATCTCATCGATGCTCTTTCGGCTAGGCTCGACTCCAAGACGATAGGCCTTATCGAAGAGAACTCCTCAATCCGTACCTCTCGTCTCGGCGGCAAGACCATCTTCGAAGCGGCCGAGAGCGACCCTGCCCTTGTGGCGCTTACCATGCCCTACATAGAGATAGCCGATTATCTGCTCTCAAACCCTGCCGCCCAAGAGACCCTGCCCCTCTCAGACCGCGAGGTATTTTCCCTCCTTACCGAGATTGAGTCCGCGGCCAAATGAGTGAGGAGGCAAGGCTTGCCGTCTGCTACTATTCATGGTGTCCGCTCGCCGCTATCGGCTGGTTTTCCAGAAGATTTGAAAATATTCACTTCATAAGCATCGGCATGCGCGAATGCGCTCACTTCATCCAGATGGGGCTTTCTCGCCGAGGAGAACACGGGCTTTGCTTCTCTTTGGCCCTGCTCGAGGAGGAGGAGATCGCCACGGGTGAAATATATGAGCCGCTTTTAGAGATTGCCAAGGAGGCGGTTGGGGGTGGAGCCGAAATCATCGTCCTTATGGGCTCCTGCGCTCTTGAGATTATGAAGCTCGACCTAAAATCTCTGGTCAAGAGGCTGGGCGAGGAGCTTGGCGCAAAGGTTGTGGCCGCTCAATCTAGCGGCTTCTTCAAGGGCGAGGGGGAGGGGGAAGATATCATCATCTCGGCCCTTTTGGAGTTGATTAGTCCAAGCAGCGACGTCCAAGGTAGCCGAGGGGTTGTCCTCCTCGGTTCGGCCTCCAAGGAGACGGCGGCCGTTTTAAGGGCCGAGATGGAGGCGCTCGGCATCTCCTTTGGCGGCTTCTTTCCCGGCAATAGCCCCTCTGATATGGCCAGGATCTCTAAAAGTTCTCTGGTTGCCCCGCTCTACCCCTATCTCTCCAAGAGCCTTCGAACGGTCAAAAATATTTTTGGAGCAACCATTTTGAGCTCGCTCTTTCCTCTGGGAGCCGACGGATCTGAGGATTTCTACGGAGCGATCCTTCGCAAATTATCGCTGGACCCGGCCCCGCTTGCCGAAATGGCCAAGGAGGCTAGGGAGGAGGCGGGCGAGCGGGCAGCCCACCTGATGGAGAAGACGATCATGATAATTGGAAGCGGTCTTATAGAGCTGCCGCTCGCCCGCCTCTTTGCAGATCTTGGCCTAGGCGTTTTCGAGGTTAGCACGCCGAGCTTAAATGGCAGCCTTGCGGCGGAGCTTAATCGGTTGAAAGAGCTTGGGGTTGAGGTGATAGAGGGGGCCGATCTTTACGATCAGGTCAAAAGGGCCAAAGAGGCGGGGGTAGATCTGGTCTTTGCCCATCTCTCCTTGGCCAACTTCTTGAAGGAGAGCGGCTTTCTGACCGTGCCGAGCGCCGCCTATTTGCGCCTGGAGATGCTTGGTCTCGCTAACTCCAAAAATATCGTCGAGCCCGACCTCTACGGGAAACTGACCGGTCTTGCTCCCTTCTATCCCAAAGAACTCGAGAAGGATCAGGTCATCACCATAAAGGGGCTTGGCCGATGAAGAGCGCAAAGTGGCTCTATGAGGGGCCGGCTATTTTTGGGGCGGCCATGATGACGGCAAGCCCTCGCGGGGCAAGCCTCCTCATTTTGGGAATGCTCGGCGACGGCTATCCTCTTTCCGAAATCGGTTTGGGCTTTGAAGTGGGCCGCCTTCCCGTCTCGACGATCGCCCTCGGGCGGCGCGAGCTCTCGCTGGGGGCCCAAGAGAAGTTTTTGGCCGCCCTAAAGCGTCAGGACGAAGTGGTTTCCAACGGGGTTATAATGGTTGCTCAGAGCGGGGCAGCCAGCCTCTTGAAGGAGGATATCCCTCTAATGGTTCGAGATTTTGTAAGCCAAAATCAAAACCGCCTCCTTCTTTTAAGGGCTCACCCCATCCGAGATCTGGAATATGGGGCGGCAGAAAAGAGCCTGCTTCAATTGGTCGAAGAATTTGCAAGGGGCAAAGAGCGGAGCGAGCGTCCCTCGGTAAACATAATCGGGCCCAGTCTTCTGGATATCAACGCAAGGGGCGACGCCTTGGCCATGAGGGCCCTCATCGAATCCCTCGGGGCCCAGGTCAGCGCGCTAATCCCTCTCGAGGCGGATTTGAGCGATTTTGCCGCCCTTCCGAGGGCCTGGGCTAACGTTACCACTTCGCCCGAGGTCTCCTTGGCCAGCCTCAAGTTTTTGCAGGAGCGTTTCGGCCAGCCCTATCTTCTGGACCTGCCGATCGGCTTTGAGGGGAGCGAGCGCTTCCGCCAAAACTTGGCCGAGCTTCTTGGCCTTGTGCCCCCAGCCCCCCTTACGGCGAGCCTCACCCAGGTGAAGGCCGACATGCGAGTTGCCGTCTTTGCCGGAGCCGGCAGAGCCCTTGGCATCGCAAGGTTTCTGAAAGAGGAGGCCCGCCTCAAAGAGGTTTTGGCCGGCACCTTCTTGAAAGGTTTTAAGGACTACTTTGAAGGCGGCCTAAAGGAAACCGGGGCCAAAACCTTAGTAACCGACGATGCGAGTAGGGTCGACTCAATCCTTGAAGATTTCTCTCCCGATCTTATCCTTGGCACCTATAACGAATGGATGTGCGCAGAGCGGCTTGGGGCCGCTTTCATGATGATAAGCGCGCCCGCAGACCGCTTCCATTTCGTCCAGGCGAGCCACTCCTTTTTGGGCCCCAAGGGGGCCGAAAGACTTACCAGCCTTCTTGGGCGAGCTGCCTCTTAAAAGATTTCTTGACGGATGGCGATAAATCTTTTAACTTTATTATCTCGTCCAATCCTTCAAACGGAGGGGTCGCATAGCCCGGCCTAGTGCGCGCGACTGGAAATCGCGTTGGCGGCTCAAACCGCCTCGAGGGTTCGAATCCCTCCCCCTCCGCCACCAAATATGTCTCTTCCCCATTTTAGCTATACGCATAATAAGCTAAGGCTTCTCGATGGTTATTTCTTGTGTCAATTAAAAAATTATCTAATAGTGAAAAAAAGATATATAATGTTTGTCTAATATGGCACAGGTCCGGCAAATCTGGAGGCTAATGCATGAAGCGGTTGCTTGTCTTCATTTCTATTGGGCTCTTGCTCTCATTTTCACGAGTTTATGCTGCTGATGCATTGGTTAGGATGCTTCAAGCAGACGAACACGAATCCTTTCAGCAGGATCAAGATGCCTTTATCGTTGGCAAGCTGATTGGAAAGAACGATTTAGGCTTCGAGGTAGAGGTTCTAAGGGTTCTAAGCGGCAGCGTTATTGCAGACGTCATCATCGTTTCGAGTGATTTTACCTATGGCTGGGATGACCCTTACGAGCGAAACATGCGAGAGCCGCACATTGGTGACTTCTGCGTATTTTCCTTAAAGAGAGCGGGAGGCCTTTATAAGAAAGCTTGGGGCATTTTTAAGGCGGATAGTGGCGACCATAACACCTTAAACCTAGTGCCTGCTAATGCGCCTGCCTGGAGTATGCTTGGCAGTCTTGCCTGCATCGAGTGGTACACAAATTCGGGGGGTGAGGAGAATGACTTTTATTTCGTTGAGAACGAAGTATACACAAAACGCCCGGATGGTCAGGATGTCAGAATATATCCACCACCCTATTATCAGGATAAAAGCCTTACTCATCCCCATGAGGCGGAGAGTGATTTAAGTGAGAGGGTGCGCTACATTTCAGTTGGAGCGCTCGTCCTCTTTGGCGCGGGCTCGACAGCTTTCTTGAGCAAAAAAAGAAAAGACAATGCCCAAAGGAGATCAAATGGATAAAGGGGTCATCGAGAACTTAAAAAACCCGGAAAAATTGGAGAGGCTTTACCGGGCCGACAAAGAGGGTTTTATCGCGGCCTTTAAGGAACTTGACCCCGAGAGCCTAGGCGGGGCATACGGTTTCTGGCAGGCTCGAATCAGCGCGGATGAAGAGGGAACCGTTGAGCGGAAAGAGCTTATAGTCAAGGGGCATCCACCCATCCACATCGTCATCATGCTCGCCCTTTTAGCCGGGACGCTGGCTAAACTTCCGGCCATCTTCGGCATAGACGAGCTCTTCTTTTACTCCCGCTTTGCAGGTCTCATCCTTTTCGCGACTCTTAGCGCCTACTTTTTCTTACGGGCCAGTCTGGACAAAAAACTTCTAGCAACCACTGCCGCCATCTTTTTCGCCTCGCTCGTCTGGATGAATTTCATTCCAAATCCTCAAACCTCAGATACCAGTCTTCTTTCCATGCTCCATTTGCCCGTCCTTCTCTGGCTGGTAACCGGGGTAGCCTTTGCTGGTGGGAACTGGAAGAGCGCCAGCGAAAGGATCGATTACATAAAATTCAACGGCGAGCTCCTGGTCTTCATAGCGATTATCCAGATAGCCGGGATGATGCTGACCGGCATGACAACCGC
Organism: Actinomycetota bacterium; assembly: GCA_030017835.1. Lineage (NCBI taxonomy): Bacteria > Bacillati > Actinomycetota > Actinomycetota bacterium. Next base: position 73,030 of record JASEGU010000004.1, read on the forward strand.
GCTCTTTATGGCCATGGGCATCGACATCGCCGACTTCTACGTAAGGTGGATAGCGGTCTACGGCGCTGCCGCCATGCCGATCGTCGCCGCCCACCTGGTGCTGCTCCGCCCAAAGGACGAGATGCGGATATCTGCTGTAATTGCCAAGATTTTCTCCCCGCTCTTTCTTATCACCCTAACCATATATCTTATCGTGATGATAGCCCAGAGAAGGAGCCCCTTTACCGACCGGGATTTTCTTATCGTCTTCAACGCGATGATGCTCTTCGTCCTTGCGCTGGCCATCTACAGCATCACCGAGAAGGGGCGGGGCGCAGAAGAGAGGTGGCTCGATGTAACGATAGTCGGTCTGCTTACCCTCGGCTTAATCGTGGATGGAGTCGCCCTTTCGGCCATCCTATTTCGTCTGGCCTCCTATGGGCTGACTCCAAATCGGGTCGCCGTGCTTGGCTTAAACCTCATCACGATGGCAAATGTCGCTTACCTTGCATATTCCTACCTTCAATTTACCTCTGGTAAAAAGGACCTAAGTGGCGTCATGAAGGTCGTGGCCGATTTCTTGCCCATCTACGGCGCCTGGTCGGTCTTTATCACCTTCGTCTTTCCGGTGCTATACTGGTTTAAGTGATCCATGGTCGGGGGCCAGTTTCGTGCAAAGACGGACCAAGAAGGTTTTAACCTTCGTCATATTGACTTTTTTCTTTTATTTCCAATCTTTTCTTACGTACGCTTGAAGGCCAATTCGGTCATCGCGGCCTCTGTCATCCACGGCTCGCTCAACGGCAGCCTGGGTCTTTCGCTCATGGTCATCAAGGGCGGAAATGATTTGACGGTCGGCGGGACCGGATTTGCCGGATTCATAGTCCTTGGCCTGACAAACCTTTTGCTCTTCACCTACGATCGCTATCTTGCCAAAGAGAGTCTTGCGCTGAGCAAGGCTCTGGGGTGATTCTTTGGTGGAGGATAAATTCAAGAACTTAAAGAGACCCCGCCATCCGATGGACGAATTCATCAAGGAGGCATTGATTGAAAATGGCCTGATGGAGAAGTATCTTGAGCGGCCCGCCTATCAGCAGAACGATTACATCGGCTGGATAACGAGAGCGGTTAAGAAAGAGACCAAGCAAAAGAGGTTGAGCCAAATGCTTAGCGAGCTCGAAGATGGCGGCCTCTACATGAAGATGAAGCATAGAGGTTAAATCGATAGCCCCCGACCCTTCAAACGCAAGCCCTCTTTTCTGTTAAAATCTTATTTTCGATGTCAACCCAAATCACAAGGAGATCATGAAAAAGATAAAAAAAGGCTTCAAAATCGTTGTAGTAATTGCCATCGCCATTAGTCTTATCGCCTTGGCATCCATATTTTTGGCCAATCTTACCATCGGCAAAGTGACCGACGGGCTCGTCTTTGACGACGTGGGCGATGTCCCCCACAAGAAGGTCGGACTGCTCCTTGGCACGTCGCGCTATGTGGCAGGCGGGCGCAACAACGTCTACTTCTGGGGCCGGATAAATGCGGCCGTCCAGTTATATGAGGCGGGCAAGATAGAATACCTGATAGTTAGCGGCGACAATCATGTAAAAGAATATAATGAGCCGGTCGCCATGCAGAAGGCCCTCCTGGATAAGGGCATCCCAAAAGAGAGGATGTATCTCGATTATGCCGGGTTTCGCACCTACGACTCGGTGGTCAGAGCCGATAAGATCTTTGGGCAGAAGGATTTCATCGTTATCTCGCAGGAGTTTCACAATCGCCGGGCCATCTATATCGCAAAGAAACTGGGCTTGAGCGCCGCCGGCTACAATGCGAAGGGGGCCCTTGAGATGAGCACGAAGGTCCGCGCCCGCGAGGCGCTTGCCAGGGTTAAGGTCTTCATAGATCTTTTAACCGGAGCTGAGCCTAAGTTTTTGGGCGAGGAGATAGAGATAGGCGCCAAAGAGCCCGCCTATCCGATCGAGGGCGAGGCGGCCAGAGAGATGATAGAGAATAGGGCTAACGAGGCGATCGGCTCTCTTGCCCAGCGCGACATTGAATCATTTTCTAGGCTTATCCATCCCGAGAAGGGGGTTCGCCTTACCCCTTACGCCTACGTGGATGAGGAGAAGGACCTCATCTTTACGGCAAGGGATTTTGAAGATTTCTTGACCGATGGCGGAAAGCACATCTTTGGCGCTTACGATGGTACCGGTAAGCCGATGGAGCTTAGCGGGGGTGAATATTTTGATAAATTTATCTACAGCCGCGATTTTGCCCATCCCGAGGAGATGAGCTATAACCAGGCGATCGGGAGCGGCAACTCGCTTGAGAATCAGTTTGTGGTCTATCCCAAGTCGATAATCGTCGAGTACTATTTCTCCGGTTTTGATGAGGAGTATGCCGGCTTGGACTGGGAGAGCCTTCGTTTGGTCTTTGAGTGGCGAAGCGGGGACTGGTATGTCGTTGGCATAATTCACAACCAGTGGACCATCTAGGACGGAAGAGGCTGTGCAACCAAAAATGGTGGTCGTAAACGACCTGATGCAGAGAGGGGATACGAATATCTCTTAGCCGAGCCGATGGGCAAAAATTTTCATCCCGATTTTAAGCCCGAGCTCAGCCCGGAAGAGCTCCTTAAGATGGGCATCTTTGGCGGAAAATATATGACCGACTGCGGGGGCGAATTTCCCAAAGGCTGGTACCTTGGAGCTAAGCTTTGCTCGGAGCTTCACGATCCCGCCATAAACTTCTTTGGCGTCAATGCCTCCAAACCCTGCTCCTGCTGGATCGAAAGGGGCTGGATCTACCCGGAAGATCCCAGGGGTTGGTTTCAATGGTATTGCCGCTATTATATGGGGCGGCGCTCGGAATTTGACGATTTTCAGATCAAGCGCTGGAAGGCGACAAGGCGCCACATCGCTCAGATAGAAAAGAACTGTTTGAAAGGTGATCTCTCTTGCCGGCCAAGGCAGCGGCAGGTGCTTCTCCATTGGGCCTATGAGGGGCGGCTGGTTTGAAGCTCTTTGCCGGTATTGGCTAGAACAAAGTCTTTCAATGGTCTAAAATTATAAGCAAACGACTATTTTTTCGAAACTGCCCTTTAAGCCGGTAAGCGGTGAATTTATATCAAACTTGTGAGCAGGGGGAGGTGATACCATGAAAGAAATAAAGAAAATCGATGTACTCTCAGCAGGCAAAATGTCGGCAGTTTTGGGCGCAGTTTTGGGTTTATTAAATGGCATCTTAATGTCGTCCATATTTGGTGCACTGGGTGGCATGATGGGTGGCCAGGGGTTCGGATATGGCTTCGGCATTTCTGGCTTGATAACAATAGTTATAAGTTCCATCATTGGTGGCTTCATCGCGGGAGCCGTAGGCGCCCTAGTCTATAATTTTGCTGCCCCTTTGATCGGCGGAATAAAAATAGAGCTTGGCGAATAATAAAATCCGGCTTAAAGGGCTTCTTCCTTTACCATTCTTATTCGCCCACCCTTAGAAGCAAAGAGCAAACAAGGATTATGTTATAATCTCTCTGACCGTGCTAAGCGGGGAGTTAGCGGTGCCCTCTACTCGCAATCCGCTATAGCGAGGCTGAATCCCCTCCCTAGGCATTGGCCGTGAGTTCGAGCCTTGAACACGTGGCGTTGAAGGTTGGGCCCCGTGCGACGGCAACTTGCAAACCCCGTCAGGTCCGGAAGGAAGCAGCGGTAAGCAAGATCTGCCGGGCGCCGCGGGCAAACCTGGCCGGAGCTAACGATCCAGGGCTTCCTCGTGGTTTTTTGTCGAAGGAGGGTGCACGGTCTAACCCTACCCCCTTTCTTTTGGCGGCCCTTTTCAAGCTCTTTTAGATTTGGTGATTCCTACCTAACTGGTACTGTGATATGATACCTTTATGCTTGATAACCAG